>DASXJO010000528.1:0-2388 GCA_036497385.1 Candidatus Angelobacter sp.
GTGTGAGAGCTGCGGGCCAAATAAAACGTTGTATTCGCGTGCCGTTCCTCCGCCAAATGATTTGTAATTGCCGCCCAGATCGGCCTTCAGGCCAAACCAGTCATTCAAGTTACCGGTGAGAGCGGCTTCCCATCCGCTGCCGTGGGAGAGCGTGTCGCCGTTGAGAAGTGAGTAGCCGACGAATACATCGCCGGATGAGCCTTCATGGCTCATGTTATGAGTTTTCTGGGCCCAGCTGCCAATGGAGAGAAGTAGAAAAGTAAATAGGACAAGAATCTTGCGCATCTTTTGGTAATGCCTCCTGCGGAATATTGAGCTTCTATTGTGACGGAGCGGCGCGGAAAAGGTCGAGAGAAAATGTCCTTAATCCGTTACGGATGGGATACGCCACAAGGACAGATTTGTTTGAATTAAGTTTTAACTTTCGGAGTGAACTCCGGCGCGCCAAGTTCGCGGACAATGGCAACGCCAGCGCTTGCACCGATGCGGTTGGCCCCAGCATCGATCATCGTATTGGCGTTCGCAGCCGTGCGAATTCCACCGGAAGCCTTTACGCCCGCGTGGTCGCCGACAACACCGCGCATCAGAGAAACGTCTTCCGGGGTAGCCGAGCCGAAGAATCCGGTAGCGGTCTTAACGAAGTCAGCTTTGGCGGCGAGACTGAGCTGGCAGCTAAGAATTTTTTCTTCCAGCGTAAGCAGCGGAGTTTCCAGGATCACTTTAATAATTGCGCCGCTGCCATGCGTAACTTCCGCCACAGCCACAATGTCATTCAGCACAGCCTGGCGGTCGCCCGATTTCAGCGCGCCAATATTCATGACCATGTCCACTTCATGAGCGCCAAGGCGGACGGCCTCAGAGGCTTCAAAGCGCTTGACTGTGGTGTGATTGGCACCCAGAGGAAAGCCAATAGTTGTGGCAACCTTTACTGGCGTTCCATGCAGCACGGAGACAGCCAGACCGATCCACCAGGGATTGACGCAGACAGCGGCAAAGTTGAAGCAGGCGGCTTCCTCACACAGACGCACGATCTGCTCTGCGGTGGCTTCTGATTTGAGTAGGGTATGGTCAATGAAGCCGGCAACCGTTTGCCAGTTCCGAAGGGAAACCTGAGGATCTGTCAGGACCTGTGACATCCAGAAGGGATTGTATCACTACTCTTGAGAGACTATTACTTTCCCGGTTCTTCTGAAAAGACGCATATGTCTGGTAAGTTACGGAAGCGCTCCGCGTAATCCAGCCCATAGCCAACGACAAATTCGTCTGGTATTTGAAAGCCAACGTAGTCAGCCTGGACCGGCATCTGGCGACGCGAAGGTTTGTCCAGCAGAGCTGCGAATTTAAGAGTCCGCGGCTTGCGCGCCAGCAGCAATTTTCTGAGGAAGCTGAAAGTTAGTCCGGTGTCAAGAATGTCTTCCACCAGGATCACGTTTTTATTTTCCAGCGGTGTGGTTACGTCCTTGATGAGCTGGACCTCGCCGGCGCTTTCTTTTTGCGTGCCGTAACTGCGCACTGCGATGAAATCAAACGTGGCATCAAGCTCAATCTGGCGCGCCAAGTCGCTGAGAAACAGACATGCGCCCTTGAGTACGCCCACCAGAATGACCGATTCTCCGCCGAAGTCGCGAGTAATTTCCTGGCCGATACGGGCAACGGCGTCAGCTATCTCTGTACGGGAGATCAGGATTTTCATGTTGGTGTTCGTCGGCATTGGGGAAGAGGGATTGTATCAAAAAGGCTTCTAGCTACTAGCTGCTGGCTTCTAGCCAAACCGATCTCGGGAGCCTCTTGCGCAGCTTTGATTCCAATGATTGCGATGCTGAGGAATTTTCCGGCTTTGGCCGCGTTCCGCGATCAAGGTCGAACAAGAGCGCATCCGACTGGGCAGTCACAAGGGAGGGAATCGCTTTGTCTGGCTAGCCGCCAGTAGCTAGAAGCTAGCAGCTGTTTTAGAATTTCCCCATGCCACTTCCTGAATACAAACAACTGGTGGACGAAGCAAAGCGCGAGATCAAAGAGATCGATCCCACCGAATTGAAGCGCATGCAAGAACAAAAGCAGGAGTTCACGCTCATTGACGTCCGCGAGCCGGACGAGGTGGCGGAAGGCGCGATTGCCGGAGCAAAACCGCTGCCGCGCGGCCAGCTCGAACACAAGATCGACACCATCACCATCGACAAAAATGAGCCGATCGTCTGCTATTGCGGCGGTGGCGGACGCTCCGCCCTGGCGGCGCAGTCACTGAAGAAGATGGGATACAAAAATGTGATGTCACTGGCCGGCGGGTATAAAGGGTGGAAAGGCAGCTCCTAGCTTTTGGCTCTTGGCTTTTGGTACTTAGAATTTGGTATTTGGCCGACGTTTGCTCGCAATCCAAATTCTTTGAGG
>DASXJO010000529.1:0-4179 GCA_036497385.1 Candidatus Angelobacter sp.
CTGCTTGCTGAGCTTTTGCGCGGCGGCGCGGTCCTGCACGGCGCTGATGGCCTCACGCACCTGGTACTCAAAGTCCTTGATGAGCGATTCCATCTTGCGCTCAAACTCGCGGACTTTCTGCCGCTGCTCCTGCTGGCCTTCCGCTTCAAGGCGCTTCTGCTCGCGAGCGAGTTCCTGTTCGCGCTGCTGCGCGGCCTGGCGTTCACGTTCAAGATCGCGCAGCTCAGAGTGCAGCTTGTCCAGAAATTTGCTGACGTCCTGCGTCTGGGTGGTCAGGCGTTCACGCGCGGCGTCAGTAATCTGGCGATTGAGGCCGAGACGCTGCGCAATGTTGATGCCCGCTGACGCTCCCGGCACGCCGACGCGCAGCTCATAGGTGGGTTGAAGAGTTTCTTCATTGAAGCCCACAGCGGCGTTGAGCACGCCCGGAGAATTGGCGGCATAAACCTTGAGCGAGGTGTGGTGCGTGGAAATAATGCTGAGCGCGCCGCTACGGCGGAAATGGTCTGCAATGGCCACGGCCAGCGCCGCGCCTTCTTCAGGATCGGTGGCGGAGCCGAGCTCGTCCAGCAGGACAAGCGAATGCGCGGTTGCGGTGCGCGAGATGAAATCAATGTTGGTAACGTGCGCGGAGAACGTGGAAAGATTCTGCTCAATGGATTGGTAGTCGCCAATATCAGCCAGCACGGAATCAAACACCGGCAGCCGCGCCGAAGTGGCAGGCACGGGAACGCCGGCCTGCGCCATGAGCGCCAGCAGTCCAAGAGTTTTCAGACCCACGGTTTTGCCGCCGGTATTGGGACCGCTGATGATGAGTTGGCGATGGTTGGCGTCCATCTCCAGGGTGAGCGGAACGACCTTGCCGCCTTTGGCTTTGAGATTACGCTCCAGCAGCGGATGGCGCGCGGCGCGCAGCTCAGTGAAGGCTTGGGTTGGTTCAGAACTCGTCAGCTCCGGGCGGACGCAATCGTAGTCCACGGCAAAACGCGCCTTGCCGATTTGCAGCTCAACTTCCGCCATTACGTTGGTGGCGGTGGCAATGGCTTCACTGTGCTCGCCCAGGCGCTCAGTCATCTCCTGCAGGATGCGGCGGATTTCCGCCTGCTCCTCTTCCAGCAGGCGCACAAGGTCATTATTCTGTTCAATGGTTTCCAGCGGCTCAATGAACATGGTCTGTCCGCTGGAGCTTGCGCCGTGTACCACACCATTGACGCGCTTGCGCTGCTCCGTTTTTACGGGGATGACAAAGCGCTCACCGCGGATGGTGACGAGTTCATCCTGCACGGCGCCGCCTTCCGCCAACCGACGCAGATAGCCACGCAACGATTCCTGGATGGCGCGCTTCTGCCTTTCCACATCACGACGGATGCGCGTGAGCTCAGCGGATGCGCGATCGTCCAGCGTGCCGTCCGGCTGAATCTTGTTACGGAAGTGGCGCAGCAGCAAAGTGAAATCGGCGATCTGCTGGGTAAGCGCCAGCATGCCCATCCAGTGCGGCTTGACGGCGTCCGGCGGATGCAGCGCCATCTCTCGCCACTCAGAAGATTTATCGACCAGCAGGACAAGGTCGCGAATCTGTTCGATTTCAAGCGTTGCGCCGGGAATACGCGCCTTGGCCAGAAGATTGTGAGCGTCGAACAGGCCGGCAAAGTCGAAGCGTCCGCCGGCAACGTAAAAGCGGCGGCATTCATCGGCAAGCTGCTGCTGTTGGTTGATCCATGCGCGATCAAGCGAGGGCTCCAGTTGCGCAATGCGGGCCTTGCCCAGCGGCGAGCTGACGTATGCGGCCAGAACGTCACGAAAGTGATCGAATTCCAGGACGCGAGCCGAAGAATGCTGGAGCGGAGCGGGGACCATGCTGTAATGATGGTATCGCGAAGCAGGGTCTGGAGGGAAAAAGCCGCTTCAACCTAGCTGAAATACTGATAAACTCTGACTAAATGTCCTTTCCAACTACACGCCTGCGCCGCATGCGCCAAACCGATTCGCTGAGGTCGCTGGTGCGCGAGACGCGTCTTACGCCTACGAACTTTATCTATCCCTTATTTGTCTGTCCGGGCGAGGGCGTGCGCAAAGAGATTAGCTCCATGCCTGGCGTGTTTAACCTGTCGGTGGACGAAGCGGTGAAAGAAGCGCGCGAGTCGAAGCAACTGGGTCTGGGTGGAATAATCTTATTTGGTTTGCCAGAGAAGAAAGACGAAGTCGCGACCGGGGCATGGGCCGATGATGGAATTGTGCAGCGAGCCACGCGGGCCATCAAGCGGGAAGTGCGCGATCTGGTGGTGATCGGCGATGTATGCCTGTGTGAATATATGTCGCACGGGCACTGTGGGATTGTGCAGAAGAAGAGTGCGGCGGAGGGTGGCGCAGCATCGGCGAAGCGGGGAGGCGGCAACGGTGGACGAGGCGTTGCAACGCAGGTTGCGGCGGAAGTGGAATATGAAATCCTGAACGACCCCACGCTGGAGATCCTGGCCAAGGCCGCAGTTTCGCAGGCCACGGCAGGCATGGATATTATTGCTCCTTCTGACATGATGGACGGCCGCGTCGCTTCGATTCGCAAAGCGCTAGACCATGCCGGCTTCCTCAATATGCCTATCCTTTCTTATGCGGCCAAATTTGCCTCGGGATTTTACGGCCCATTCCGCGAGGCCGCCGATTCCACGCCGCAGTTTGGCGACCGCCGCTCTTATCAGATGGATGGCGCTAATATCCGCGAAGCCATGCGCGAGATTTCTCTCGACATCAAAGAAGGCGCGGACATGATCATGGTCAAGCCCGCCATGCCTTATCTTGACGTAATCAGCGAAGCGCGCCGCCGCTTTGATCTGCCCATCGCGGCTTACCAGGTATCCGGCGAATACTCCATGCTGCAGGCAGCCATCCACAACGGCTGGCTGGACCGCGACCGCGTGATCATGGAATCGCTCACGTCAATCCGCCGCGCCGGAGCGCAGATGATACTCACTTATTTTGCGAAAGACGCGGCCAGAATGCTGAGTTAGCGAAATCGAATGCTCCGAACTTTCCTGCTCTTTCTCGCGCTTGTCATTACCTCTCTGGCATGGCCGCAGGAATACACGCGTACTCTCCGAAGTCCAGCAACTGTCAAAGGCTTTATCGGCGGTGAATCACATGACCTGTATGTAATTCATGCCCAGCAAGGCCAATCTTTGATGGTCGAGCTTTCGTGGAAAGTCGAGCACGATAAAGAGCTGGGCGACAATCATGCCGATTTCGATATAGGTGGTTTGCCCGGATTCACCCAGGCGACAGAGCTCAAGTCCGGCAGAAACCGCAAACGCATTGTCTGGAGCGGCAAGGTTCCAAGAACTGACGATTATCAAATCGTCGTAACAGGCTATCCGTCCGCGCATTACATGCTCAAGGTTAAAATCCAATAATTGCGCGCGACCGTGCTTTGCCCCGCAACATCCTTTGTCGGCTCATTTTGTAGGCACATCTTGCGGCTCCGGCTCATCATCCTCTTCTTCCGGATTTTCCGCTGCCTGCTTGAGATAGCTCACGTTCTTGATTGCCCCAATCGTCAGCCAAATGATGCCTATGATGGCCAACCCCGCCAGCGGAAACGGCAGCCATCGCCACCGGAACTGATCTTCCGTCCCCTGCAATGCCTGCAGTGCTTCGCGGTGCGCGTTTCCCGTGGCTATTTCCAGGTTCACGATCTGCAGATCCTGCGGCGCCGCTCGATACTTGGCCAGAAAGTCTTCCGGCAGTCCCTGGCCCACCGCCAGCTTGCGCCTTTCATCGATGAGCGGCTGTACTGCCTGCCCATACCATTTCTGCTCCGCTGCCACCAATCCCTGCAAAAGCTGGTCATTCTGCGCGTCGGCATTGGCCTGCGCCAGTTGCTCAATTCTTTGCTTGTCAGCTTGCAATAGCCCAGTGTTCGCGGAGTTCCCATCCAGCAGGTAGCGATTGAATGATACGTCCATCTCGCTCAGCCGATTGATCGCCTCTATCCTCATCTGATGTTGCAACATCGCTTGCTGGTATCTGCTCAGGGCTCCGTGCAGGCGATAAAGCTCATATCCGTAAAACGCCAGAGCCACGGCGGCAAGCAACCCAAGCAGCAGCACGCCGATGACGCGAACCCATGCAGCACGGGCCAGTTTTACGGGCGGAACTGGAATGATCAATGTGGAAGACATAGCGAGC
>DASXJO010000530.1:0-2344 GCA_036497385.1 Candidatus Angelobacter sp.
CCAGGGATCTGCGAGTAACCTCTTCCACTGCGACGGAAGTACCCTCTTTTGGGTTCTTCGGTGCTCCCCAATGCGATAAGGACGGTGAGCTCTTTTTCCATTTAAACAAGGGCAGCCTGAATACTATGGAAGTACTTAAACTTAGATTTGTGGCTGGATCGGCCGAGCCCACGGTATATCAAGCCCCACCGACGTTTACAGGCGGTAAGAGCGGCGGATTCTTTATTAACTGGTCTGTCACTCCATCCGGTGAGTTCTGGATGCTTGGCGAATCGCGCGCACGTAAATATTTCTTGTTTAAATTTAATTCAGAAGGAACGGTTACTGGCGACACAGAACTGGCAGTTCCGGAGTACCTTGATCTGCGGGATTTTGCTGTATCTGACCAGGGAATCGTGCTGGTCTCAGGAAATTTTGACCATGACGCTACTGAAGGCCGTGCAGGCAAGAGATACGTTGCATTACTGAGTACTTTTGGAAAAGTGCAAAAAGAATTTGATTTGAAGCTGGACAAAGTTGACCTGGAAACGATGGACCTCCATGAGGGCGCAGCGACTTATGGTGAGGACGGGGCATTTTATGTGCTCGGTTCTCAACAGGTGCTGGTAGTTTCACAGTGCGGAACCGTTCAGAGACGTCTTAGTTTTGATAAGCCAAAAGATTCTCGTGCTGTTCATTTGGCATTTTCTGGTGGGTATCTGGCAATATGGTTGTACAAAGACAATAAGGATGGGCCGATCACCACACAGTTTCTTCTCATGGATACAAGCACAGGTGAATCCCTGGTGCTTTATAACACCACACCGGAAACTGGAAATGCGGGGTTGTGCTATTCTCGCAAAGCTGGATTTACTATGTGGCACGAAGAAGACAAACGGCTAAAGCTGCTGACCGCAAACGCCAACTGAATTTGCGCACAATCAAATGAATTGTGGATTTGCGATTTCAGAAAAAGTGAACACAAATCGCAATTCACAAATCCTGTTTTAGCTCTTCTTTCAATTCTTTCAACCACTGCCTTATGGCCCCGTTTTCGTGCTCTTCTGTGATATAATTTCCTGTATTCCTCAAGCACATAACTTCTTGTAAATGCAGCCATTTAGCACACATTTCGGCGTAATCGCGGGGTGTGCTGGAATTGCTGGCAGTGTGTATAGAATCCGCCCTTTTTGAATGAGAGAAAAACATGGCAGATGAACAAAATCCGCAGCTACCGTTAACACCTCCTCCTGGCGGCGATGGTGGCGGTACGAACGCGGGAAACATACAGCCCATCAACATTGAAGATGAGATGCGGCGCTCGTATCTCGACTACTCAATGTCCGTCATTATTGGCCGCGCGCTGCCTGACGTGCGTGATGGACTAAAGCCGGTACACCGGCGCGTTCTCTACACCATGCAGGAGATGGGCCTGCAGTACAACAAGAAATACACCAAGTGCGCCAAGGTTGTGGGACAAGCCATGGGTCTTTACCATCCGCACGGAGACTCGGCAATTTATGACACGCTGGTGCGCATGGCGCAGGATTTCTCCCTCCGTTACCCGCTGATCGATGGGCAAGGAAATTTTGGGTCTGTCGATAACGATCCTCCAGCGGCGATGCGATACACCGAATGCCGCCTGCAACGCATTGCCGGCTCGTTGATGGAAGACATCGACAAAGAGACGGTTGATTTCGTTCCGAACTATGACGAGTCCACAGTCGAGCCCACCGTCTTGCCGACGCGGATACCGAATCTGCTGGTTAATGGATCGAACGGAATCGCCGTGGGCATGGCGACCAACATTCCTCCGCATAACCTCACAGAAATCGTGGAAGCTGCGATTACGTTGGTGAACACTCCAGCCACGCCGCTGAAAGAGATCCTGAAGATCGTAAAAGGACCGGACTTCCCAACCGGCGCTTATATTTATGGCCGCAGCGGTATTGAAGCAGCTTACACACATGGCCGCGGCAAGTTTATTATGCGCGCCAAGGCGGCCATTGAAGACCTGAATCAGGGACGCAAATCGATCATCGTGCGGGAAATCCCTTATCAGGTAAACAAAGCCAAGATTGTGGAGCGCATTGCGCAGCTGGTGAATGACAAAGTTATCGATGACATTTCTGACGTGCGTGACGAATCAGGCCGCGATGGAATGCGGATCGTTGTGGAGTTGAAGCGCGGCGCGGAAGCGCAAATCATCCTGAACCAGCTTTTCAAGCACACGCAGATGCAGGAAAGCTTCAGCATGATTTTCCTGGCGGTGGTGAACGGACAACCCAAAGAGATGGGGCTGGTACAGGCACTGCAGCACTTCATCGATCACCGCGTGGACGTGGTGCGCCGGCGCACGGTTTAT
>DASXJO010000531.1:0-8223 GCA_036497385.1 Candidatus Angelobacter sp.
GCTCGCATACAATAAAGCCAGCTTGTTACCTGCTTGAGAAAGCGAATAGGGCGCGTTCTCGGAGCCTACCGTGGTCTTGAAGATGTCCTGTCACACCAAACACCGCATTCTTATGGTCTTGTTGCTTTGCTCTGTTCTGCCATGGAATGAAGCAAGAGCTTCAGCGGAAGGCTTGTGGCAGGGCGTGCCCGCATCTACGGGACAATTACAAGTCACGGTAACGGACCAGAATGGGCAGCCCCTGGCCATGGTCATCGTGATTGCGCAACAGAATGACAAGATTGTGGCGCAGGAGAGGACAACGCCTTCAGGCAATGCGCTGCTGCGGCTTGCGCCGGGGACTTACAAGATACTGCTGGAAAAATCGGGGTTCTATACCACGGCGGTACCCAAGCTGGAGATTGCGGCAGGGCAACAGTCGCCGGTGGAGGCAAAGCTACAGCCGTTGCGCGAGTACAAAGAAGAAATAGAAGTCACGGCGCAAGCTTCACCGATTGATCCGCAGGAAACCAGCAGCGCGCAGGCCATCACGGCGAATGAGATTTCCACTATCCCTTATCCCACTACGCGCGATTATCGCGGCGTGCTGGCCTATATTCCGGGCGTGGTGCACGACATTGGGAACCAGATTCACATTGCCGGGGCGAGCACACAAGAGATACAGGATTATTTTGATGGTTTTGAAGTAAGCCAGCCCGCGGGCGGAGCACTTTCTCTCCGCGTGAACCCGGATTCATTGCAGAAAATTGATGTGCGCAGCAGCCGCTATTCGGCGCAGTTCGGTAAAGGCTCCGGCGGGCTGGTGGATTTGCAGGCGCAGGATGGAGACAACCGGTTTCGCTTCAACGCCACGGATTTTTTTCCGACATTCCAAACTGTGAAGGGCTTTCACCTGAACAACTGGACCCCGCGAGGATATTTCTCCGGGCCGCTGGTGAAAGACAAGCTGTGGTTCGATATCTCTCATGAAGGCGAAACGGACTACAACATCATCAAAGAGTTGCCCGCGGGCGCGGACACGAACCGCCTGTGGCGGACCGCCGACCTTGGCCGTCTGCGGATGAACCTGACGCCGGGAAACGTGCTGACCGCAAGCGCCGTGCTGAACCTGCAAGATTCGCAAAATGCGGGAATTTCAGCGTTTGATCCGGTCTCAGTCTCATTGCACAACCATAATTATCTTTATCTTCTGGGGCTGAAAGACCAGATCACAATAGCGAAGGACACGTTGCTGGAGATTGGCGGGGCGTTCCATCGCAACAAGGCGTCGTCGCTTCCGCAGGGCGATTTTCCCTACGTGCTGGGGCCGGAAGGGCGCTCCGGAAATTACTGGGTTACGAATCAAAATGTTTCCACACGCACGCAGGGTTTCGCCAACTTGTATTTGCGTCCGTGGAAGCTGGCCGGCACGCATCAATTCACAGTAGGCGGCAGGGCGGACCGCGTGATGTACCGTGCGGACATCAATCGTGGCACGGTGCAATTTGTGGATGAAAGCCGAGCGGTGCTGCGGCAAATCACTTTTTCCAACGCGCCGCCATTCAGCCTGAGCACGCTGGAATCAAGCGCCTACATTCAAGATAGATGGACGCCGATGCAGCGCGTGATTATTGAAACCGGCGGCCGCTGGGACCGCGATACTTATCTGGGCCGCGACTTCTTTTCACCCCGGATTGCCGGGACAATGCTGATCAGCGCGTCCAGTGAAACCAAGCTCAGCGCGGGCATAGGAATTTATTACGACCGATCCAACCTGGCGCTGGCAGCCAATGGATCGCAGGGCACGCGGACGGATGAATTCTTTGCTCCCGTCCCAGCGTTGTTTATCCCGACTTTCACGGTAGATCCCAGGCTGCTCACGCTGCCGCGTTTCACCAACTGGAGCGTGGCGCTGGAGCGGAGATTGCCGGGCAAGGTCTATGCTCGCGTGGAATACCTGAGCCGGCAAGGCGCGCATGGCTGGGACTTTGCCAGCCAGCCGGGAAACAACTTTGTATTGCTTAGCGACAAGCAAGACACCTATCGCGCAGCGCAGCTGACTCTGCGAAAAGAGTTGAAGCGCGGGTATCCGGTGATGGTTTCCTATACGCGCTCACGCGCTACTTCAAACCAGACAGTGGACTTTGCCATTGACGCGCTGTTGGTGGGGAACCAGGTGGGCGGAGTGCTGCCCTGGGATTCGCCCAACCAATTGCAGACCTGGGGCAGCTATCCTCTGCCGTGGAAATTCAAGAAGTTCGATATGGCATGGTCCAGCATATGGCGTTCCGGGTTCAGCTTTGTGACGGTTGACCAGTTGGGGCAGATTGTTTCCGGCCCGGGACAATTCCGATTCCCTGAGTTCTTTACCCTGAATGCCGCGGTGGAACGAAAGTTCGCGTTTCATGGATATCGCTGGGCCGCGCGCCTAGGCGTGGATAATGTCTTGAATCGGGAAAATCCCACCGTGGTGGATAACAACGTAAATTCGCCGACTTTCCTGACGTTCTTTGGGACGGACCATCGGACGCTGAATGGACGGATACGGTTTTTGGGAAAAAAGTAACGGAGATTGCCAAAATCGAAAACCCAAAACGTTTGAAACACAGAGGAATGGAGGAAGCGGAGGTGCAAGAATTGCTAAATCGCCCGCTCTGTGGCCCGTTCGAGCAAGATAGTCCTGATACTCCAAGCCTTTTTTGATCCAATTTATCCCAGTTTGAATTTGGGCTCCGGCGTGGCCGCGAGCAGCGTGCGGGTGTATTCATGCTGGGGCCGTGAAGTGATTTCTTCGGCGGGGCCGATTTCGACGATTTCTCCGCGGCGCATGACGGCGATGCGGTCACATAGATAGCGCACCACCGGCATGGAATGCGAGATGAAGAGATAGGTAAGGCCGAAGTCGCGCTGAAGTTTCTTGAGCAGGTTCACGATTTGCGCGCCGACGCTGACATCGAGCGCGGAGACGGGCTCGTCACAGACAACGAATTTGGGACGCAGGACCAGGGCTCGGGCAATGCCGATGCGCTGGCGCTGGCCTCCGGAAAATTCATGGGGATAGCGGCGAAGAGCGGATTCATCGAGCCCGACGGCGCGCAGGATGTCTATGGCGGCCTGATGCAGATCAGCAGAACTGGTTGAGGACGCAGTTGATGAGCCGCCGTTTGCGGCGGTGGCGCCATGAATAACCAGTGGTTCGGTCACGATTTCTTCCACGCGCATCCGCGGGTTGAGCGAGGCGAAGGGGTCCTGGAAGATGATCTGCATGTCGCGGCGGAGGCGGCGGAGTTGACTGCCGCTGGCTGCGAGCACGTCCTGGCCGTTGAAGGTGATGGCGCCGGAAGTGGGCTCTATGAGGCGGAGAATCATGCGTCCCAGAGTGGTCTTGCCGCAGCCGGATTCGCCGACAAGGCCCAGAGTTTCACCCTGAGTGATATCGAGCAAGACGCCGTTGACCGCGCGGACCTCGCGCTTGGTCTTGCCAAACATGCCTTCGTCAGTCTGGTAGAGCTTGACGAGGTTAAGGATGGAGAGCAGGGGCATTACTAGAAATATAGAACAACAGGCTAACTCAGTATGCGGGAATACCAGTTTCCAGCACCGTAGCTTTCGGCCGGCAGGGTGCGATTAGAAATTATTTTAGTTGCAAAATCAGGCGGTTAGACATATAAAGTCGGAACCCCCTTCTACTTATCCCTACCGAGTAGTGTGTACCAACCAAAGGTATGCCTTGAAGGAGAGTTGTGATGCGAACAAATGCACCTGGGGCTAAGCGACTGCAATCGGTAATTTGCATTTTGGCCGTTATTTTTCTATCGCCAGGGTTTGCGCGTGCCCAGGAGAACGCCGGCACTTTTAAATTCACCAAGATCGATATGGAGCTTTTGGCAAAAGCCAATCAGGCGGACCAGGAGTTTGATCGCAAGGGCCTGGTATTCGAAGACCCAGAAGCGGCTGCCTATATCGAGGAAGTCGGGAAGAAGGTGATTCCTGAAGCTCCGCTGGAGAAGGTGAATTGGCGCTTCCGGGTCTTGCGCGACGCGCAGCCCAATGCGTTTGCGCTGCCGAACGGGACGATCTACGTCCATAGCGGATTGCTGGCGATGTTGCAAAATGAGGCGCAACTGGCCGGCATCCTGGGCCACGAGGTCACGCATGTGGTGAATCGCCACGGTTACCTCGAAAACCGTTCGTCCCGCAAGAAAATGGCGACTGCCAACATTTTTGGCGCTGTGAGCGGAGCTGCGTTTGGAAACAGCCTGGCGGGATCGGTGCTGGGCAGCCTGATCCCCAGCCTGATTGTTTCCACTGTTTATGGCTACAGCCGCGAGCTTGAGCATGAAGCCGATGTCTACGGCCTGCGCGCGATGGCGCGCAATGGATATTCACCTGACCAGATGGGAGCCGCCTTTGAACTTTTGAAGTCGGGCTACGAGGTGCAACTGAACAAGGAAGCGCGTGGGCTTTACACCGATCATCCCAGACTGGATGAGCGGATCAAGTACGTCAGCCAGGCAGCAGAAACGCTCAAAATCCAAGGCGAGCCTGTGGTCCGGGCCGCCGAGTATTCCCGGCAGATGGAGCGCGTGATGCGGCATGACGTTCCGCTTGAAATCCTGATTGGGCGCGAGCGCACAGCAGTAGGAGTGGCCACAAGGCTGACAGAGATGAATCCTGAGAGCGCGGAGAATGCGTATCTGTTGGGCGAGGCTTATCGGTCATTGGGCGGCCGTCCTTTCCGTCCCCAGCCGGAGGAGCTTACTGACAGCGCCAAAGGAGCCACGCGCAAACAGCTTGGCAAGATGACGCTTCTGGAATATGAGAACGCGCTGAGAACGACTCCCCAAGGGAAGACAGCCTGGACGGCGAATGTGAAGTCCGCTGAAGCGGCATACAGCCGGGCGCTAACCCTTGAGCCAAACCATGCGCGGGCGATCCGCGGGCAAGCGTCACTTTATGACGAAGACGGGAGAGCGACGCAAGCGCTGGAAGGTTATCGCAAGTACCTTGAGCTTTCGCCAACCGCCATGGACGCCTACCGGATTAAAAAGAGGATTGAAGACCTGGAAAAGGCTTCTACCGCAAATGCATCAGCGAACACGACCCAAAATTAGTTCAGTAAAAAGGAGACTTACATGCCACGCATCTCGATAACAGTCCTGTTGGTATTTCTGAGCACGGCCGCATGGGCGCAGTTTGAGCACCCTGACCTCAAGAGCGGAAAAGCTGTGGTCAAAAACCTGGTGATTGTGCCGCCGAACGTCAAAGTTGTAAAGAACGGGGTGAAAGCCGTGGAAGAGATGACGGAGATGTCGCGGGACCTCGAAAACACCTTGCCGCCGCTGATCACCGAAGCGCTGAACCAAAGACACTGCGAGGTAAACGACAAGGCTTTTTCCAGCGATGCGCTGGAAAAGGACTCTGACCTGAAGTACGCGGTGGCCGATCTGCAAAAGCGGTTCGATGAGGTGCTGCCGCAGATGCAGAGAAAGCCCAAAGACGTCCGCAAAGGGCGGTTTACGCTGGGAGATGAGGTGGCAAAACTGAACCCCGGCGGAACGGCTGACGCCCTGATATTTGTTCGCGGCTATGGCCAGATGGTCACCGGCGGCAAGGCGTTCCTTTCGGCGATGGCGCACACCTACACCTATAGCGGTATCTTCTACCACATCGCTGTGGTCGACGCGCATACCGGGAACGTCCTTTATTATGGGATCGCGAACGGCCTCGGCGGCGGCGGTATGGTGAAGACGACCAAGGGGGCAGGGAAATCACTGGAAAAATTCTTCAAGAATTTTCCCGAGGGAAAAGGTTCTTCATAGCAATCGTCCCGGTGCCGCTCTGGCCGCGCGGCCCGTCCGCGCGGTTTTTTGTGGCCGGCGGGCCATTCCGGCGAAGTCCGTTAAACCAACGGCTTGCCGGGGAATCACGACGCAAAAAAGGCCTTTTCACCCGTTCTACCTTGAATGGCCGACAGGCCGGCAGGGATTAAGGCTTTTTGAATCAGCTTTAAGGCGTAAGATTGGGCAGCTCAGCGTGCTAAAATTTGAATTACCCTTCGGCCCAAAGAGACATTTCTGAAGAGACGATTCTATTGATTGAGCTAGCACCTTCGATATTGTCGGCGGATTTTGCCCATCTGGCGAACCAGATCCAGATGGTGGCGGAAGGCGGCGCAACG
This sequence comes from Candidatus Angelobacter sp., assembly GCA_036497385.1. GTDB lineage: Bacteria > Acidobacteriota > Terriglobia > Terriglobales > Acidobacteriaceae > Angelobacter. Next base: position 6,161 of record DASXJO010000531.1, read on the forward strand.
GTGCTGCACGTTGACGTGATGGACGGGCATTTTGTGCCGAATATCACGATTGGGCCTCCGGTGGTGGCCAGTTTGAGGAAGGTTACAAACCTGCCGCTGGACTGCCATTTGATGATCGAGAATCCTGACCAGTACATTCCGGCGTTTGTGGATGCCGGAGCGGACTGGATTTCTGTCCATCAGGAAGCATGCGTGCACCTGAACAGAACGATTGAGCTGATCCGCAGCCATGGAGCGAACCCGGGAGTGGTCATCAATCCGGCAACGCCGGTAGGGACGCTGGAAGAAGTTCTGGACATTGTGCATCACATTCTGGTGATGTCAGTGAATCCGGGGTTTGGCGGACAGAAATTTATTCCTTCGTCGCTGGAGAAGGTACGCAAGCTGGCCCTGATGCGCACGGCGCGCAACGCAAACTTCAGGATTGAGATAGACGGCGGCATGGCCCCAGACACGATTGGGCAAGCAGTGCGGGCCGGGGTTGAGGTGCTGGTGGCCGGAAATGCCGTTTTCGGCAAGGGAAATCCAAGAGAGAACACGCAGCGTCTGCTCAAGCTGGCGACAGAAGCCACGCTGCAAAGAGTTTAGAGGCGCGTGATCGTCCGCCTAAAGGCCCGCGATTCGAAAGCGAATCGCTAGACATTGATACACATCGCGGGTCACTTTTGACTGACCCGCACTGAAGGTAGGTAAATGGTGCGAAAAATTCTTATTTCAGCCGTGTTGGCCGGCGCAGTGCTGGCCTCAAGCGGATGCCATCATAAAGTGCAGAACCCCCTGGCCAACATTGATTCCAAGCAGCCGGACAAGACCCTATTCGACCGCTCCATGGAATCAATGAGGAAGGCCCATTATCAGGAAGCCAGGACGCTGCTTGAGACGTTGATCAACACGTATCCTGATTCCGAGTACATTGCGCGAGCCAAGCTGTCGCTGGGCGATGCCTGGTACAACGAAGGCGGCAAAGCGGCATGGCAGCAGGCCGAGTCGGAATACAAGGACTTCCAGACCTTTTTCCCCAACCTGCCGGAAGCCTCAGAGGCGCAGTTGAAGATTGCCTCCATGCACTATCGTGAAATGGAAAAGCCGGACCGTGATTACGCCGAAGCTCAGCGCGCGGCTGACGAATATAAGCAGCTGATCCAGCAATATCCTGACAGTCCGCTGGTACCGCAGGCAAAGCAGAAACTGCGGGAGGTGCAGGAGATACTGGCAGAGCGTCAATATCGAATTGCGAACTTCTATTTCCTGCGTGAGAATCTGGCGGCATCACAAGCGCGTCTGCAATCACTGACGGAATCCTACCCGCTCTACTCACAGTCCGATGAGGCGCTGTTTGAGCTGGGCAACATATATGAAAAAGAAGCTGCCGGCCTTCGCAAACAGAAAATGCCGGACGCAAAGAAAGAAAAGCTCGTCGCGGTTTACGAGAAGAAGGCGATTGATGCTTATTCCAAGATCATCACACGGTATCCGGCAACGGACCGCGTGAACGACGCCAAAAGACGGTTGGAAGGCCTAAAAGCCCCGATTCCGGAGCCTACGGCGGAAGCGCTGGCAGAGAGCAAAGCGGAAGAATCCAGCCGGGAAAAGGTAAAGCTGGTAGCTAAGTTGACCGGCAACTTTAAAAAGCATCCAAACGTTGCGCCATCCACCAAGGTAGGCGAGCCCAACCTGCAGGACGAAACAGTTACAAGCGCGCCGGAAATCGTCAATGACTTGAATAACCAGGTTCGCGGCGCCGCGCCCAGCAACAGCGTTGGAGTGCAAACCGTGGGCACAGGAACGGGAACGCCGGACGCGAACGAAAAAGCGCCGGGCACCGCAGATACCACGCCCACAGAGGGAGCCGCGCCGAAACCAGCTCCGGCACAGGTGAATGACATACAAAAGCCCGATCCGGCGCAGCAGAGCAGCAAGACAAACACGGAGAACGGCCAGACAGCTACTACGGACAGCAAGACAGCAGCGGCGGATCCCAAGCAGGAATCCAGCAGCAAGAAGAAAGAGAAAAAGGGACTGCGTAAGCTGATTCCGTTTTAGCGGAAGCTTGACTGGTATTT
>DASXJO010000532.1:0-37678 GCA_036497385.1 Candidatus Angelobacter sp.
TACGGTCAATCACTCCGTCACAGTCTGCCATCCCGCTGATGGAGCGGTGGGGCTTTCGCCGGCGCACATTGTTTCTCACTTCACATCGTCAACTGCGCCAAGCGTGAGCCAGATCTATCTGGATAACAAGCTGGTATTTCAAATTGGCGGCGGCAGCATTGATAAGAATCTTGCGCTTACGCCCGGAGAGCATCGACTGGAAGTCAAATCGTGGAGCAAGGGACAGCCTTTCCATAATGACTTTTCTCTTTCCACGCCAAGATCCATTCCAGCGACTGTGCCGCCTTGCTCGGAGAGCACAAATTTTGCGATCAACATCTGCTCTCCGGGACAAAAAGCGACGGCGGATGCGCCGGTGCATGTGGTGGCAGCGGCCAAATCCACGGCGACTATTACAACCATGCAGATCTATCTTGATTTCAAAGAGGTGTTCCACTCGCCCAACAGCACGTTGATTGAAACAGATGTGCCTATGAATTCAGGATCACATTTGCTGGTAGTAAAAGCCTTTGACAGCACGGGCAGGAGTTTTTCCAGCAGCAGGAGCATTACAGTGCCATAAAGGCAGTTACATTTAGAACAAAACTAAAGCCCGCTGACAATCGCGGGCTTTTTATTTACCGGAATGGAAGCCGGCGCGTTGCGGAGAAACGTTTCCAGAACCGATTATGAGAAGTAATCTTTCCGTCGAGCCGTTAACTGGTGTTTGTAACGGTGCTCCAGGGCAGCAAAAATGGCAATGAGCGCGAGCGAGAGGCCGACAAAAATCACAGCCGCCAAAACTTCGTGTTCAGCCATCCAATGCGCCATGCCAAAGCGTAGAACGGTTTGGTTGCCAGCCGCCAGTCACAGCGGTAATTAGGGATTCTAAAGGTCTGAAGTGGAGCAGTTCATGCAGCAAAAGCCAGTGAAGACATGCATTCAGCGTGCGCTCTGCACCACGGGCTGAAGATAGTTAAGTTGCGTTCGGGGCAGAATTATAGAGGGGCGCCGCCAACGTCAAAGTGCAGCAGGCGGGGGCGTCTGTGGTCGACAATTTCGGATGGATTTAGCGCGGTCTTTTGAGCTTCTACAATTTGAGGATTCCTTGTGTCGCCCCGCTGGGCATGGGGTCATCCTCGTCTTAGATCGAATCGAACGGATTCTCTCCGAGATATGCTTTTGCAGTAGCTCACCCAGATTTTCAATTGACTGCTGTGTTCTTACATAAAGTGGTAGGAATTTGTCTCCTTCATCATCTCCCCCATAACAACGCTTAAATATCGTGTATGCCAAGCTGGTTGAGACCATGGAGTTCTTGGTGGCAACTCCATATCTGCCTTCTTATTCCTCTTGAAAAGAGTACTGAAACCTCGTGGCTCAGGCTATGGGTTTTAGCCAGAGAGTTCGAAAACATGAAATGTTTTGGTTCAGGTCGTTGACAGAAAGACAACAAAGAATGGCGCGCCCTGAGAGATTCGAACTACCGGCCTTCTGATTCGTAGTCAGAGGACGTGAATCTCACAAATCACTTCTCGCCCAAATAAATCAACAATTTGCCCCTGATTACGCTCGCACGGAAGGTATCGCCAAGGTTGCAGAAGTAACTGAAAGTTGCTGGCTAGTTGTGGCCGGAAGGCACATTTAGGGTACAGTGCAGTCGTCCATATCCTTGATTCCCGGTAATGCTATGCCTGCAGCAACGGATCAACGCATTCTCTGCACCTTGCCTTCCAACCGTGACGAAATTGGGCAAGGCATGGCTGAATCAGCCTTTTCACAAAACACATCAGGGTCCTCTACTCGGGCCTTCCGCGATGAAACGCTCCTATCACCTCTCATCTCTACCTCCCGGAACGGCTTACGAGGACAGGCAGCTGTACGTTCACCAGGAGCACTGCGCTTACACCCAGCTTTCAATGAACTGAATTTGGCCGACTGATCCATTCTGAGTCGCAAGGAAAGCCCCAAGAGGCCCACGAGCCAATTCTGATAACCAGGGCATTCTCCTCGCCGGTTTCGCAGACTGGCACGCCGCGGTATCTGCGGGCCAGAATCAGATTGATTGCGTCGAACTTGCATTAAACGCCAACGAAGCAATTCAGTTGATCTTGACGCTACACAGGCCAAGAGCTGCCTGGAATGACTTCACTCGGACCGAGTTGGCGCTTGAGCAGGAGCACATTTTCAATCGGAAGCTCTTGCCAACCAGACCGCTTGCGGCAAACAGAAGGGTTTGGCAAATTTGCCAGACGCTGAGCACATTGACGTGCGGAAAAAAGTTGCTGGTCTCGCTGGAGTTTCTTTTCGGACCGTGGGCAATGAAGTTTATTCTCAAGAAAGCTCACCCATCCGTAGTCGAAACTCTTCACAATGGCACGATTATAATCAATGCCGCCCTGGAGGTCTGCAAATTCGACAGCACTCGGCAAGTCGAAGACTAGCACGCTTCCTGATGAAGAGATCGAACAAGAGGACCTACCGCGAGTACTAGATAAGTTGCAGGTCGAACGGTTCGGTGCCGATTTGAGCGCATTTTGCCAAGTTGCAGCAATTCGAAGCAACAAACCCAGGTCCTGTGGAAATACGTTCTGGCATAAGCAAGAAAACGGTAGTAATCGTTGCGAAAACCATCTGAACACTCTGACAGCGGCAATATTGGCAGGCTCTATATGAGACACGATTGCAACCGATATAAGCGTCCATTCGGAAAGAAATACAACGAGCTGCTAAAACGAATCTTGGAGAAGGCGCGTCTGTGCAGGGATCATGCGAGTATGCAACCTCACGTGAGGGAGGCGTTCAGAAAGGTGCTCGAATGCCGTACCCCAGCGCTCGGGGCAGAAGTTTTTGCTTCTAAAAATGGAGAGCTCATTGTTTATTACACTTGAAAGTCCCGTACTTGTCCGAGTTGCGGGTACTGGGCGACGAAAAGACGGATTCCAGAACGTCTTCAGTTCTTCCGCCTGCACGTCACGTGGGGATCACATTTAGCATGCCCGATGTGCTTTGGCGAGTGCTCCACGACAATCGAGCCTTAGCCGACGCCCTTCCGGTTCTTGCTGCGAATGCGATTAACGCTTTGATAATGGCAAAGCATGGCTTACGCACGGGCGGCATCGCCTTCCTCCACACTTTTAATGGACAACTGGAATTCAACTCGCATGTGCATACGATGGCTACTGCCGGCTGGCGGCTGTCATCTGGTTATTGGGTGTCGAGTGTGTACTACCATCCCGCTATATTAATGCGCCTATGTCGCCATGCAGTACTGGAACTGCTCAGCACTGCTTTAAATTCGGGTAAGCTGAAAACGGAGATGACAGCTGAAGAAGTCGAAGCGATGCTGATTAAGCAGGAGCGCTGGTGGAGTGTAAAAATTCAAACACTTGCAGAAGTCACATGATTGCCTAGAGCGTTCTCGCCTCCCATTCAGCTGCGGCCAGCAAACTGTTTTGGTTACTCCCGAGGGCAGGTTTTGATTTTCCTGGTGATAAGTATTGAGAGATATTGCGGGGTCATCGTCGAGCGTTCCGATACCGTCTAATTAGCCAATCTCCCTGAAATGGATTTTTGCATTCCGTATGAATTAATCAGTAGTTACGGGCCCGGTCTTTTTGCGCATCCAAAGTACGGTTCTTACCTGCTAAAGCCTGTTCGTTCTGAGGATCCATTTTCAATATCATTCCATAGATATTCAGAGCCCTTAGGTAATCGCCATTTCCATAAGCAGCATCTGCTTTTGCCAACATTCCTGGAATTTCATCTCTGTTAAATCCTCCGACACTTTCTTCGCCCTGAGCTGCGGGCACAGTGGCCACATGGGTTGGCGGCTTACTTGGAGGCGGGCTCTCCTTTATGATTTTTTTGGCGGCAGCTTTAGTTGCTTGCTGCGCAGGTCGGTCATTTGACGCCTTAGAGGGTTTGTCTGAGTTGGCTGGCTGCTTGATAGGTGGCTGTGACGTTACGGCTGGCAGCGCTGTTGGTTGCTCTGTCGCCTTGGGTGGAGTGGTCGGCTTGACGTCAGGAACTGCAGCCCTGCTGACTGTCGAAGGGTTAATCGCTGGCCCCGACGTCTGCGGCTTCTTTCGCAGAGCATTGATGCCGATAATCATGGCCAGAACTGCCACCAGCCCGGTCGCTCCGGCAATCCATCCAAAGAGAGTTACCTTATGCGTTGCAAAATAAGTGTTCGGTTTTGGTGCTAGTGTCTGCTCTGCTTGCGAGTAGTCAGGCAAACTTGCAGATGTTGAACCAGAGCCGAAAATGTTCGTTGCGCTTACACCATTGCCGGCGGAAGCGGCAGCAACAGCATACTGTCCATTCGCGGCCGTACCGGTTTGGGCCGGCGCCATTTGGGTGCCGTAAACCACGCCCAGCAGCAAACCCTGTTGACGAAACGCTTCGCGCATCTCTTCACAACTCTGGAAACGCTGCTGAGGGTCCTTGGCCAGTGCACGCTGAATGATGGCGTCGATTTCGCGAGGCAAAGAAGGCTCGATCACGGACGCCGGAACCGGATCTTCATTCATTACCTTGTAGAGCACCGCTGTAATGCTTTGGCCGCTAAAGGCTTTTTCCGCAGTGAATAGTTCGTAAAAAACAGCGCCCAGCGTAAAAATGTCCGACCGTTGATCAACCCTTCTTCCCGCCGCCTGCTCCGGAGCCATATAGTCAGGTGTTCCGATCACCATTCCCGCTTGCGTCATGCCCGCGTCGCCGGACTTGGCTATTCCAAAATCCAGCACCTTCACGCCGCCCTGTGGCGTTAGCATCAGGTTGGAGGGCTTCAAATCGCGATGGATGATTCCACGCTGGTGGGCAAAGCCCACTGCACTGCAAATTTGATCCACATAAGAGAGCAGCACTGGGAGAGGCAGTAGCTTCTTCTCGCTAAGCACTGAGGAAAACGTTTCGCCCTCGACAAACTGCATGCTCAGGTACACCAGATCGTCTTCTTCCCCCACATCGTAGATCGTGATGATGTTAGGATGATCCAAGCCGCCGGCGGCCTTGGCCTCCCGCTGTAGCCGCTCCATCAATTCAGTTCGCCCCATGTCGTGGCTATCCACTGGGATCGTTTTCAATGCCACAATGCGACCAATAGACCTGTCATGGGCTTTGTACACCACACCCATGGCACCTCGCCCAATCTCAGCAATGATCTCGTATCTGACATGGCGGGGTAAGTTTGCCTGTGCGGCTGCTGGGGTACTCGCCGAATCATCCTGATCGCTTCCTTCAGCTTGATCCGCCAGTTCCTGTTCGCTTATTGGTGAGGATGTCCCGTTGCCATTTTCCGCAGCAGGCATCTCTCCCTGAACTGGTTCCAATGAAGGGATCGCTTTGGCCATTTCGTTAATATCGTCGCTAACGGATATTTGTCCGGGTTCGGTAGTTTCAATAGCATGTTCCATTGCAGCCAGCAGTTCCGCCGAAGGCGGCTCGTCACTTTCCCAGGAACGCACCACGAGTGTGGCGATCAGCTCCTCATCTGGTGCCTCTTCTACCTGAAAAAAACGTAATTGCTCTTGCAAACTCTTTGCCGCATTAAGAGCTTCTTGAGGAGCATCAAACTCCATCAGGGTCAGGCCTTTCGCTGTAGGGGCCACTTTGCCATTATTTTCAGCGGCAACCTTGCTGAAGATATCCCCGACCGGTCCTGCGGGCTCCCACACAAACATGGTTAAACTCCCGGTCTCGTTTTTGCATAAATAGAGACGCGCGGCGATAAGCGTCATTCTAAGGTTTACCCCTTGGTACGCATTCGCGCCATCCGCCGGTTCCTGCATCGGTTGTAGGGACGACATTCTGTTTTCCTGGTGAGATGGGACTGATTACCGGACAAGCGTAGAGGGCATGCGCGACCGCAAAAGATTAGGGCTTACACATGAAGTGTGCAAACCAGTTTTCTTGCGGTCTCGTCAAGCTTCAGCGGCCTCTGTGCTTGACTCCGACCGGGAGTTATTCTAACTTACTTAGCACCAAAATAGCCCTTGTTTTTACTCTTTTATAGGAAATTTCTTTTAAGATGACCCTCTCACCCCACTTTAATCGCTGGCTTCTTCCGCATGGCTTATCTGCTAAGTCATTAAGAATCATCTTGTTCGTCGTTCTAGCCATTAGTTCGGCCCAGCCGAAAGACGTGCCTGTAAATGCGGTAGTTCTTTATGACGATTCCAAAGGCGCAGCCTACGCACAGATTGCAGGATTAACTATCAATGGAAAAACCGAGCTGCGTAGCTGCGAAGGGACGCCGAAAATCAGTAAAAAGACTTATGGAAAATTGCCAAAGGTTTCTCTGCGTACCGCAAAATCCCTGGAAAAGACCTCTGATGGACGCTTGATGCTGCTTGCAGAAGGTGCACTAATATGTGTAGTTCCAGGCAGTCTCAATTTCGATAGCAGGGCCGAATACACTGCGGCAGAGGCCGCGAGCACAGCGACGCTTCAGGGTTCCGTTTTTTCATCCTCGGCAGCCAAACAAGGCGGAGATATCCCTCAATTTAAGCCAGGTGTGCGGCTGGTTTTTGTTGCAACTTTAAATATTGAAAATGCTGAGTATCTACGCGCTCAGCGCGGAAACTCGATCGAAGGCTGGAATGAATATCTCAGACAGTACTCCGCGTCACCGCATACAGCCGACGCCAAGAACTCTCTGGCAACACTTTATGCCAACGCCGGACAAGGAGCCCTTGCGGCGTATAGCAAATCCGTTTCAGAGAATAAGCCTGATCTGACTCAACTCAGGGAAGCACAAAAAGAAGGTGAACAATCCCTTAAGGTCATTGATGGGTTTTCCGCGGCGCGTGATGTGCTGGAACGTGTTCGCGCCGAACTAGTCAAGCTTGTCGACGCAGACAGCGCCAAGCTTCAGGCTTACCGGCAAGCCCTTTCCTCCCATTCCGCTGGATACCTCAATCTTACCGAAGCACAAAAGCATAACGAGCAGGTCATAACGGTGAATTCCAAGTTCGATCCCGCTCTTGCCCTCAAGAAAGAACTTGATGCTAACGCTGCTGTGATCTCTAATGCATTAGGCAATGCAGAAGCCTCATTGAATAAAAAGAATTACGATGAAGCCTACAAGACCATAACCCCATATCTCGCATTTGCCGGTGAAGTGCCCCTGATAAGGTCAATCATCGACTCTGACTGTGACGATCACTTTGGGCGTGCAAAAGCGGCTGAAGAACAACAGAACTGGGAAGAAGCGGCGGCAGAATATCGCCGGGCGGGCGAAATCAAGCCCAGCCCTGGCGTTGCGGATGCGTTAAAAAATGCGGAAACGCAGTTGGTCGCATCACGCGATCACGCCGCTGCTGACAAGGCTGTTCAGCAAAGTAAAGTTCTTGCTGACCAACAGGATTTCATTCAAGCCTATCTGGAACTGGACAAGCTGCCGGAAAGCCAGCGTGCATTGGTAGAAAATGAACGCAATAGTTTGCAGCAGAATTTTGTGACTGCCGCCTTTCAACGCGCCCAAAAGCTTCAGGACTTGCACATTCCCATCAAAGGCCGGTCCGATGAGGATTTCATCCGGCAAGCTTATAGCCTTTTGTATCGCGCTGCTCCCTTGAGCACCGAACCCAACGTCAAGCTAAAACTCGATCTCCTTTCCGACAAGATCAGTGGATACTACCTTGATCTGGCCAAGCGATATCTGGAAAAGCCCAACGCCTCCGGGATAGGGCTGGGCTGGTACTTTCTTGATACCGCCAAACAATACAAATCTGATCTGGAGCCCGTCCGGGACCAGAAGAACCGCTATAAGCAGCAATTTCAGGTGCGTTCTCGGCTTTCGATAGGAATCGAGTTTCGCGATCAGACTTCTCGGCGCGAAGCTGCGGGCTATGCCGACCAGTTGGCCGATGCGATTGCAGTATCTCTGGAAAATTCTGGAATCGTCGTAAGCCGGAAGGATAACCCGACGCCCATTCCACCAAATTTTGTGATTGTGGGTGAAATCATCCAGGATAAAGTGGTTACCGTTCCGCACATTGACACCTTGCAATCAAAATTCAGGTCCATTCCCCATAATGTGCAGAATCCGGAGTGGATAAAGGCGGATCGGGAGTTGGAGGCGGCAAAAAAAGACCAGCAGGAAGCCGATCAGGTAATGAACTCCGCCCTGGGGCGGAATAAAAAGAAAGAAATTGACGAGGCGAAGGCAGCCCTAAGTGCCGCCAACAAAAAGCTGGAAGACGCGCGCAATAAACGCGACTCATTGCAGCCGCAAATATCGGAAGACACAATTCTGCCTTATAACTACACCAAAACCACCTACAACATGCAGTCCGTAGTCGAACTCGGCTTCCGCATCACGGACAACGCGGGTAGACTGGTGGAACCAACCGTCCAGGTAAACTTGGATAACCCAAAAACTTTCGTGGTACTGGACAATGTGAAGCCCGAGGACACCGAGAGCGTGAAAATGCAGGACAAATTGCCGCCGGAAAACCCGATCCGCGAGGAGCTGGAAATACAGGCGCGAAATGAGCTGGTAAAAAAGGTCAAAGAGAAAGTTGCGACTCTGCCGCAGAAGATCCTTGATGAAGCTCGCCGTCGGGCCAGTGAAAAGGACTTTGACGCCGCAGCCGAACAGTACATCCTTTATCTCAATGCCACCCCGGAAGACGATCCTAATCGCGACGAAGCCAACAAATTCCTGCAAGATAATTTCAGGGTCGCGATGAAGAATGTCACGTAGCGTTGCCAATGACGATTCCTGTTATCGGCATGTCGTCAAGCTTGATTACGTCCCTGCTGCAATGTCCTTAATCAATAGGACGGCGATAGGTGTATAGTCCGTTCCATTGCAACAGCTCACGCCCGCACTCGCAATAAAAACTCTCAGGATGAGGCTCCTTGAGCTTCCGCGGCGTGACCTGATATTCACGTCCACAAACGCATTTTCTGATGGAGGCATGGATGGTGCCGGATGGTTACGACCACTTGCCAGCCCATTACTTACCGACGCATCTATTTCATCGGTATTTTAATGGGCTCTGCCTCTTCGCCTTGAAGAATGAGTCGACTGAACTCGTCGGCCCTCTTCAGCACCGTAATCTGGGGTACGTCTGCCTTGAATGAACGCGTCTCCGCAAGGTCCAATACTCCTGGAGAGATAATCCGCAGCGCGTCTTGTTGATTTGAGACAGCAGCTACGACAACTCCGGGGCCTGCCTTCACGAATTCAATGATCACTTCGACATGATCGGCCTTCTCGAAGGTATAAGCGGTATTCGGATCTTCCGGGTAGTACACGTTATATTCTTTTATGGGAAATGAAAGCTCTGCGTTCCATTCCAGGGTTGCACCATGCTGCAATAAAGTTACGAATGGGATGTTGCGATAGGTCACGGTCTTAAGTCTGGGCAATGGAGCAGGTCCATACAAAAGGCGCAGAGTTCCGTTGCGAAAAAATTGGTACACATTCTGGGAGTCGGCGGAGAGGCTCCCTGACGCCCTTGACCAAAGGTGATTGAAGACGTAAATATCAGTGCCACCTTGGTTGTGCAGAAAGAGCTTCATCCGCAAGCTGTGTGCCGTTGTTGAAAATTCAGCCTGGAACTGCACACCTGGAGCAGCCGGATTGTGCGCGTCGTTACTATGTGATGCCTTAAGCATTCCTATCTCCTGGCCTGGTGGAGAAATAAAGTAAATCAGCAAAACTAATGAAGCTCTCCACTTATGCAACATTCGATTAGAGCCCGTTGGGTGCAAACGTTGAATCGTGGTCGGTTCGTTGATAAGGATATCCTCGCTCTTTCAGGTAATCTGCCTCAGAAGGGGATCCTGTGCTGATTGTATTTTGTTCCTCGTGGGTATCCCATCCACCTGTCTGCGGACTGGTATCAGCCTGCCCATTCATTTGATGTGCCCCGTGAGTCATTTCGTGAAAAAGGACTGCGTCGTTTGGCATCGGGTTTTTTGCATCCAAGGGATTGTCAAGAGTCAGATTAGGATTCAATTGGAGCGTTGTGTTTGCGCCCTTTCCCGTTCCCATAAGTTGGGTCTTGCCATTTGGCCCTATGATCGCATGACCATTTCCGTCATAGACCGCCTGGCCCTTTGCCGTTTGCCCCTGCAAATCAGCCCAGGTTGGATTTGGGCCACAGAAGCTGTTGTCCCCTGCGAACGGAATAATGTTCATGCTGTGCTTGCTGGAATCGATGGCTTGCATCGTTTGTTGCCCGGCCTTCGTGGTGGCAATGAGCGCAAGTCGGTCAAGTACCTGTTCCTGAAAGCTCAGAGGCCCGCTAATAGTGATTGCGTTCCCGACGGTTATCGTACCAGTCGCCGTCATCGCGACAGCCATGCCATTAATACTTCCCCTCCCCACATCACCGATAATGACCGTAGGAAATCCCATGACGATCACGCCGCCATGCGCGGTATTGTCTCCAATCCGCGCAGCCAGTAGTCCATTGATGTGGACCGTGGGCGAGCCCTTTACGATGGTGTCCTGTGGTCCCACGCAGACTGCCATGTCTGTCACCCTCGCAGCCGGCAAGCCGCCGATAATCACGTTGGGCGAGCACGGCCCGCTGATCGGCCCGCCGACGTGCGGGATCGGCGGCGTGCCCGGCGTCACCATCGGGCAGGTGTGCATGTCAGTTAATCGTGCTGCTGGGGGCATGGAATCGTCCTCAATAACTGGTGATTTTGGCGGTTATCCAGTAAATGGCTTGTGCCTGGTTGTTTGTGTCGGTGACCAGTTTAAAAGTGGACTGGACAGTATTATTTGCTTTCCGAAGATTGCTCACGCACGAGCCAGCAAAGCTCTGCGCACTTCCGCCAGCAAGGCCGATCATTCCGCAATATCCTTGCAGCGATTGTAAGATCACCGATGCGCCAGATGAAACCGGTGAGAGCAGCGTCCTTTCGGCCGCCGTACCGGCGACCGTTGCCAGCCGCAATCCCTTCATGCCAGTCGGCTCATTTGAGCGGATGATAGCGGAGACATTAGTCGATTGTTCAGCGATATTGTTGGCAAACCCTGCAATCAAGGAAATGTTATCGATGACGTTCAAGGTTTCCGAAGTAGTCTCGAAAATAACCCGCCACCCCGGGCTCGTGACCATGCCACGCAAATTGCCGCTGACATTGTAGACCGGCAAACCACGCAACCAGTTGTAACGACGAAATGCCTCTGCTCCAGATATCAACTTGAGAGTCTTGCCAACTCCACTGGCCATACCGGTCAGCCTGTCGATTACGCTGGTAATCTCAATAATTGGTGTTTGATGCGGCGGGGCCGAAGTTTCTGGCAATTGTCAAATGCTCCTTTCAAATTATCCTATGAGGAACTGCGCTCAGTTCCCTTGTTGAAAGTTCTCTCCGCGCTCTCCAAAGAACACGTGTCCAGGCCCTCCCTGCTCAGGGTGCACATTACCGGGATGGTAATGGCGGTAATACACGTCTTCTCGCCCTGTGGGAGAAGGTTTCTTGGGATCGTGTGGGCCTTCTGGCAAGATCCGGCCATGAAGTACGCTCATCGCCAGCCGGTAAGCATCTTCCTTTGTTCTGGTATATACGTCTTTGCCCATTCGCAACCTTCGAATGGCATTTTCGCGACCAATGGTGGGGCCAATTTCTATCCCGGCCATTGTGATTAAGGGCTGGCCGGGACGCGATACAATCCGCTCCTTGTGGAACTCGTAAAATAAACCTGAATCTGGCTGCATCTGGTACCTCCGCGTATGGTCAAGAGGGGCTACTTTTTCTGCATTTTTAATAAATTACAAGTATCGCTGCATAAGGGATGTCTATTCATCTTTGTCGAGACCCAGCGCTAGTTGCGGAATTGGCAGCGTACCCGGCGTCGCCGTCGGGCAGGTATGGATATCGGTTCTTGTAATTCAGTCAATTCCATATCTCACTTCTTACCCCTAACAGCATCGATCCTCGTTTTTGCTGCCGTCCATGCATTCTGTCGCCATAGAAATATTTGATCGATGGACATCCCCTCAATAAAAGGACAAGTCTCGCCGGATGCGATCACTTCCCGAAGCGCATCAACAGACAAAAGGCCAACACCCACTATGAAATACCCTCCCCTGGTAATTCTCGCAATTTCGGTAAACAAATCACCCTTAACAATCGAAAATACGGGCTTATTTCGATCGAAGAAATCTTTATGAAAATCTTCGAACTGCGGCGGCTGAACTCGTGAATTCGCATAATAGGTCTTCACATAGCCTTGATACGCGTTAAATAACGCCTCGGGCATATCACCTTGAATATGGGCGGTCACACCCGTGCGAATGCTTTTTGTGATCTCATGTTGAAATAAGTCCTCTTTGTAAGTCTGACTTGCGAACTGGAAATGCTCCTCCCAGAGCTTTGACACTTGCCTTCCACCAAGAAATGCCTGCATTGCGTCATAGTACATATCATAAAAGATCGGTATGAAATGGAGCAGAAACGACGGCCATTCCAAATTGTTTATATTTCGAGGTGAAATTTCTTCGTAGGTTATGAATTCATATAATTTCGCGAACCAATAAAGGTTTGTGTTAGGTACAGGATCCAGAGTGAGTCCGTGGGGCATTCCAGCATCGATTAGGCTCTTAGAGAGTTGCTCACTCTTGTGAAGTGTTGCTCTTGATTTCGACCACTCGGAAGGGACGCGTTCAGCATCTTTACTTGTTGCTGCGAGAAGCACCGGCAGCGGCGGTTTAAGAGAACGAGTGGGCGCCTCCTTCACTGTACGCTCACGCCCCAATACTTGCCGTGTTAATCCGCCTGCTGGGGCGGTCGCAGACCCGTGACTTGGGATTTGGCGCGATCTAAAAGAGCCTCTGGGCACACTGCGGGGTTCCTTATTCATCATCCGCAAACCTTCGACTTGAAAAGTGCTCGAAAAGCAATATCATGAAATTGGCTGGAATCCCTACCCTAACTTCCCGCCCTTACTCCCGTCATCGGCAATCTCAGGATCTTTAGGCGACTCAGGCGCGTCGGGTGAAGCCGATGTTCCTGATCCCGCTGATCCGCCGCTGTTGATGTTCACCATCGTCCCCTGGATCGTGACGCCGGCTGGTCCAATATCGACAAATCCGCCGGGACCTTTGATGGAAACTTGCATCCCAGACTCGATAATGATTTTCATCCCCGACTTGAGATGAATCTCCTGTCCGGCCTCCACGACGTAAAGCTGCCCAACTTTTTCATGGTGCGCCTGGCCAACTTGCAATGAAAGCTTGCCGCCAATCTTTTCTTTATGATCTCCGGAGACCTCGCGCGACGCAGTGCCACCAACTTTTTCCACATGGTCTTTTTTCACATGCTCGTGCCTGTTGCCTTCTATCGATTCCCTCTGGTCGACTTTCACCACCAGATGCTGATTGTTGCCCACCCATGCCCGCGAATCGTGTTCCACGCGGTGGTCCATGTCGCGCTCTGCGTTGAGAAAAATCTGTTCCTGGCCTTTTTTGTCCTCAAAACGAAGTTCGTTGAAGTTGGCGCTTCCGCCTTTCTTGGAACTGCGCGTAATAATGCCGCTGCGGGTGTAGTTGGCGGGCAACGGATAGGGCGGCATGTTGGCTTTGTTGTAAACCGATCCCGTCACGATGGGCCGGTCCGGGTCGCCTTCCAGAAATTCGACTACCACTTCCTGCCCCAGTCGCGGCCAGAAATGCGCGCCCCATGACGCGCCGGCCCAGGGCTGCGCGACGCGCACCCAGCACGCGCTGCTCTCATTGTTCTTGCCCTTGCGCTCCCAGTGGAACTGCACGCGCACGCGCCCAAACTTGTCCAGCCAGCTCTCTTCGCCGGACTTGACGGAAACCACCGCGGTCTGTGGCCCGGCGACGACCGGCTTGGGAGTTATCCTGCGGGGCCGTACCTGCACGCTGGCCGGCACGCAGACAAAGTTATTATGGAAAGGGATGCCGTGCGCCTCTTTGCCGGAAATATAATCCGGGCTCTGCGCCACGGCGTAGTTCACAGAAGTGAGAACGTATTGACCATTCGAATTGAAGTGCTTGTTCAGAGTGAACTTGTGGCCGCTGATGAAGCTGCGGCAGGTTGAGACGCCGGTAAAGACCTGCCCGGGAAGTTCCTCCTCTTCCATGCGAATGCGGACCAGCTTCTCGCCTTCCTTTTGCACCTTGTCCAGGCGCAGTTCGGGGTTCTTGAATCGCAAAGCGTATTCGCCTGGATAGTCGTAAATTTCCAGCGCTGCGGGTGAACCGTCTTTGCAGGATTCGCTGACCTCAAGCGATTTGCCGGGCAGCTGAAAGTGGTGGTCCCGCAGCGAGTATTTACCGGGTCGAAGCTCAAGTTCCTTTTCCCAATGCGTCACCACGCCTTCGCGCTCGCCTATTCCGCCTTCTTCATAAAGGACGGAGCTCTTCCCCGGACAAGGATGAAAGACGCTGTTGGAATCGGCCAGCACCAGTGTGTGCTTGTCCTGAGCATGTTCAAAGAAATAAAAGATGCCGTCTTGTTCCATGAGCCGGGAAACAAAATTGAAATCGGTTTCACGGTACTGCACACAATAATCCAGTGGCAGATGTTCGGCGGTTGTGGCATCACGGTAGTGGATGTCGGGAAAGGCGCCTTTCAATTCATCAAAAACGGCCTTGATGATCTCCACAACGGTCTTATCCTGGAATATGCGTGATTCACTTTTCAGGGTAAGAAGCCAGAGCCACGGCACTACTTCCGCCTGATAATGCAGGAAGCGCTGTTCGCGCGGGCCGCCGGAGATGCGGCTTACGATCCCATGGAAGCGCCGCTTGCCATCGCCATCCAGCATGCTTACAGAAATGGCTTTTCCCAACAGGTCCGTCATCTGGACATTGGCGCCGGCGCTCGCCAGCAATTCCAGCTTAAAGCGAAACAGGCCGGAGATGGCCTCAGCGCCGGAGAAGCCGTTGATAACGAGAGTGTCCGGCGCTAACGGAGTGCGGACCTCCAGCAATCTTTGATCTTGCAATACCGCCGCTTGAGCCATATAAGTTTTCCGTTCGTCCGCAACAGGAGCAAATTTCTACCACGAATAAGTGAATTTTCCTTCGGAACCGATCGTGATGTTCACCCGGTTAAGTTCCTTCCCTTCCGCCATCCTCCCCAGAAGTTCACGCGATATCTCAGGCAGCAGGGTGTTGCTAAGAATGTTATCGATGTTACGGGCCCCGCTCTCCACCTCAGTGCAGCGCCGCGCCACTTCGGTCACAAGTTCCTCGCCGTGCTCGAATTCGATTTTATGGTTCTCCTGTATCCGTTTTTTGATCTTGTCCAGCTTGAGTATGACTATGCGCCGGAGCGCCTCGTCCCGAACGGGCAGGTAAGGAACAATGAGCATGCGGCCCAGAAATGCGGGCTTGAAAATCTTGTTCAGCTCCGGCTTCAGCGCCAACACCATGCCTTCAGGGCCCGGCATGGTTTCAGGATCAGCATACAGCTTCATAAGCGTTTCTGTGCATGCGTTGGTGGTCAGTAAAATGATGGTGTTCTTGAAATCGATCTCGCGGCCTTCACCGTCTTCCATCACGCCCTTGTCGAACACCTGATAGAAAAGCTCAAGCACGTCCGGGTGGGCTTTTTCTACTTCGTCCAGCAAGACCACGGAGTATGGCCGGCGTCGTACGGCTTCCGTAAGGACGCCTCCCTCACCATATCCCACGTATCCAGGAGGCGAGCCCTTCAACGTGGAAACGGTATGCGGCTCCTGAAACTCTGACATATTAATGGTGATAAGATTGCGCTCTCCTCCATATAGAAGATCTGACAAAGCCAGCGCAGTTTCTGTTTTTCCCACGCCGCTGGGACCAACCAAAAGAAACACCCCCACCGGCTTACTGGGATCGTCAAGACTGGCCCGGTTGGTGATGATCCGCTGCGCCAGCGCCTGTAAGGCGTGGTTCTGCCCAATGATCCGTTGTGAAAGCTGGCGATCGAGGTCCAACACCGACGCAATCTCATCTCTCACCATTTTGCCGACGGGAATTCCGGTCCACCCGGAAATCACTTCGCCCACTATCTGATTGTCTACACAGACGCGCACCAGTGGGTTTTCTCCCTGAATAGCTTCGAGTTCGGCTTGCAGTCCAGCCAGCATCTTTATGCTTACGTCCAGTGCTACTGCGGGCTGTGCCGCCGATCCTCCGTTGCTAGAGAGGGCCGCTCTACCTGCCGGGCCAACTGTCGATTCTTCCAGCTCTTTCCGCATATCGCGGATCTTTGTCACCATGCCTCTCTCTGTCTGCCACCGAGCCTGGAGCTGCTGTAGACTTGTGCTGACTGCAAGCTGCTGTTCGGCGATCAGTGCCAGCCTTTCTTGATGATTCACTCCCAGGGCCGACTCGCGTTCAAGAATCCGCTGCTGCACAGAGAGATCGTCCACGCGGCGAAGCATATCTTCAATAATGGGCGGAGTCGCGTTTTGCCCCAGAGCCAGGCGAGCACATGCTGTATCAAGCACGCTCACCGCTTTGTCCGGCAGTTGCCGTCCGACGAGGTATCGATGAGAGAGTTTGACCGTAGAGATTACTGCTTCGTCCAGAATCCGAAGGCCGTGATGCTTCTCCAGCGACGCAATGATCCCGCGCAGCATTGTGGCACATTGCTCTTCTGACGGTTCTTCAACCTTGACGACTTGAAAACGCCGGGCCAGCGCGGCATCTTTTTCAAAATATTTTTTGTATTCCGACCATGTAGTCGCCGCGATGGTGCGCAACTCACCTCGAGCCAGCGCCGGCTTCAGCAGGTTGGCGGCATCATTCTGTCCTGCTTGCCCGCCCGCGCCGATCATGGTGTGCGCTTCATCGATGAAAAGAATGATCGGCGCGGGCGAGGATTTCACTTCATTAACCAGGCCCTTTAGACGGTTTTCAAATTCCCCTTTCACTCCAGCGCCGGCCTGAAGTAACGCCAGATCAAGCCCATGAACACTTACGTTGCGCAACGGAGGAGGCACATCACCAGCGATAATCCGCGCCGCAAAGCCTTCAACTACGGCGGTTTTTCCCACACCGGCTTCACCGGTAAGAATGGGATTGTTCTGGCGCCGGCGCATCAGAATGTCGACAATCTGGCGGATTTCATGATCCCGACCAAGCACTGGGTCAATTTTCCCGCGGCGCGCATTCTCCGTCAGGTTGACCGTGTACTGATCGAGAAACGGTGTTTTGCCTGCGACCGGGCCTGTGGCTGTGGCATCAGCGGCAGTCTGCGCTTCCAGCGGCGAAGTTGTTTCAGACGACATCTGCGTCAACGTGAAGAATTCTTTGCTGAGACTCTCCACACTGATCTTCTCCCACTCGCGGCTAAAGTCACGCATTGTACGGGAAAGTGCATCCACGCTCAGCAACGCCAGCAGTACAAAGCCGGACCGGACCTCCGCGGCGGCGTAGTTCAATGATCCGAGCGTCCACGCTTCAGTGATCGCGTGCAATAAAGCCGGACTAATGGCAGGTGTCCTCGCGTTGCCGGACTTAAGCTTATCCAGGCTGCGCATTAAGTCCGCCGTTACTCGCGACCGGTCGAGCCCGAAATTCTTTAGCAGAACGGGCACATCGCCACCGGGCACATCAAGCAGCTTCAATAGAAAGTGTTCGATCTCCACGTCATAGTGCGTGCGCGACAGGCACAGCCCCGCGGCAGCTTCCAGCGCCCCGCGTGTGGGATGGTTCAGCCTTCCGATCAGCGATTTCAAATTGATATTCATGAGTGCCTCATACCATTTACAACTGCAGCACGGTTTCGCCTGGGTCCCTGCTGAGCGGAGCGTTCTTAATCCACGTGGTCCATCCCAGCATCAGGCCTTTTTCATGGTTTTCCTGTAGTTCCATCGCCGGTGTCTCTTCCCGCTTCAAGACCAGTTGGATTTCAAAGTCAATCGCGTCATTGCTGTAGAACTTTAATAAGGACTTCAGCGCGGGATAGCCCCTGGCCTTGGACGTTGGAAGAAAGTCCATGTATTGCTCGCGTGTCAGTGGGCCCAGTTTGATCCGTACCGTGGACTGGTAATCGCGGACTTCATCGCCCACAATGGCGCCGAAGCCCAATTGGATATTAATGGTTTCAGAATCGTCCAGGCTCGTCTGATTGCTCACCGATAAACGTACCCATTTGCCCACAAACTGGTCTATTTCAACATTGACCTGAAAATAGTCAGAGAGAATCTGGCGGAGGGCTTGGGCAGACCGTGGCTGTTGCGCCAGCAGTCCGCTATAAAATGCCAACGATTGGTCCTTAACAGTTTGCCGGCTGGCCAACCCGGCCGTATTAAGCCCAATCAGGCTCAGAAGCAGCGTAGTGAGCTGGTCGGATTCCTTTAGCTCATAACCCACAAAAAAGCGGCTCTTTTCCCATGCACGATAAAAGAGTGAGATCAAGCGGTGATTGAAGAGGTCGAGGAAGTCACGGAATCCATTGTCCTTCCTTTGCGCACGATCAATGATTAGCTCTGTGTAATGCTGAGGCAGTACCCCGACGGGCGAGCTCAATCCCATAAAATTTACTGCCATCGTCACTGGCGCTTCCGGAGACAGAGGCCAGTCCACGGCCTGGATCTCACTCGCTGGGAAATCCAAAGAAGGATTAGAAACAAAACGCACGGCTTCCTGCGCCGGCGGCACGAACTTTCCCGGTGTCTTGCGGTGAGGCAGGACACGCCGCAAAAGCCGTACAGCCTGAAAGAAGCTCACCTTGTACGGTTCGTTCTTGAGGAGATCAAGCAGCGCCTCGTCTATACCAGTATCAGGTTTCCTGCTCGGGGTGGCCATTCTCGCATGACCTCCTTTCTTTGGGTTGTGCTTACCACCAGTTGCGAAAAACTATTGAGTGATACATAGCGGCCAAGAAAATTTTCCAGCACGCTGGCAAAAAGGAAAACGCCGCCGCCTGCGAACTGGTCTTCGTCGAGCTCCATTTCCACGCGGGTCCCACGTGCCATTGACACGCCGCTTTCACTTTTGACCATTCCAAAATGACGCTTGCTCTTTACATCTTTTAGTCCGGCAATCTGGTTTCTTAAATGCGGTAAATCGGAAAAGTTGTAGAGACGGAGTATTTCCTGCAGGGATTCCTTGCCTTCTTCCAGCAGGGAAAGGTAATTCAACGACAGGTGCGAAATCACGTTCCACAACGTCGCTTTTCCCAGTGGCGGCCGAATCGTTGAGGTTGGCCTCCTCAAGGCAGTAACGGTCCGTAATGCCGATACGCCTTCCAATTGAAAATCACCGCCCTCCTGCCCTACAGCAAGTTTCCCTGGCAAAGTGCTATTAGTGCAGGTGCACCAGACTGAGATAACGTCCGCATCCGGCACAAACGGCTCGCCGGCAAGATCAACCAATGACAAATGAACCTGGGTTGGAAAATCGTCGTTTACCTCTGAAGCGGCCCGTCTGATGTGCCAGAACGCATGGCCGTGCTGCTGGCTTGACGCATGACGGAAGGAGTAAAACGGCTGATAATTCACGAACTCGCGCGTCCGCGGATTCTGGGCCGCCACTTCATCGACGGAAAAAATCTCCGTAGACGACAAACGTCGAACATCGGGAATGACCGCGTACTCAAATCTGGTTTGGTCTACCGTGACAGGCTCCGCGACCTGCGCAAATAGATTGATGATTGGCGTGCATCCAATGCGCATCGTTTTTGCGGATACACCGAGTTCCAGGTTGTGATGGCGTTCCGGCCTTTCAAAACGGGAAATATTGAACGTGATTTCCGCCCGAGGTCCAAAGCCTGCGGCGGCCAGCTTTTCCATTCCGCTCAGTTCCACAAAGAGAAACTTTTCCGGGAACGTGAAGTATTCCTGCAGCAAGCGGTAACCCAGGAATGATCTTTTTGTATACGGCAGCAATCCTTCGTCTTCCCTAAACCCCATTGGCCGCAACACGGACACAGGCAGCGTAATAACAGGCCCACCGGCGCCTTTCTCAGGATCACGAACTGTAATGTCCACGCAATTGTTGAACAGTAATTCGTATAGCGTATTGGTGGTGCTGCTCTCTCCTGAAAGGTAGAACTGAAGCGAACGCATTTCCAGGGCCTTGAACGTAACGTCGGGAAAGCAGCGAAGCTCCACGCGGAGCATTGCCACGGCGGCCATTCGGGTTTGTTCATTTCCCTTTCTTTCCGAACTTCGCCACGCCGCACTCGCAACTTCTACCGGCCAGGCAGTGGTGTCATAGCCGGTGCGGAACTTGCACTGGACTCCGTTGATTCTTTGCGAGTGCAGTACCGATCCCCTGGCAACGTTCAACCCCGTGGTGAGCTTGCCCTGCTCGGGATCAAGCTGAAATTCCACCACCGACATTGAGGGTACTGGTCGCACATAATGTGGGTAAACGGTTTCAAGGATTGCTGTGCTGACTTCCGGTAAATCATCATTCAGTTTGAGATGGACACGCGCCGCCAGAAGCGCAAATCCCTGCAATAGCCTCTCGACATGGGGATCATCGCAATGGTCGGGTTCCAGCAGCAAACGGTCGGCCAGTTTCGGGTATTTTTGCGCGAACTCCGTCCCGAGCTGGCGCATGTACGTCAACTCGCGTTCGTAATAGCTCAGCAGTTCTTCTCGGACGCTGGCCAATCTACTTCACCTCATATTTGCCGTTGGATTCCAGAACTGTATCCAGCATGATTTCTTCCGGCGCCGGATCCATGAGAACGACTCCGCTTATCCTGAACTTCAACGCGCGATTCGGACTCACGAACGGCTCCACCTGGATTTCAATGCCACGAAGCCTGCTGTCAAACGTTTCCAAACTCTTTGTCATAATCTGCAGCAGCTTGTTCTGGTCTTTTACCGAACCCACATTCACGGACGTAATGTCTGGAAGGCCGTAGCCATAAACGCTGGCTGAGAGCAGCGGATACTTGTCAATTCTTTCGTCGACCGTGCGTCGCGTATTTAGGAGCCATTCAAGGTCCCGTTTCACTGATTCCTTGTATTTACGCGTTGCTTCTTTCGGGTTCATTTTTGACGCATTAAGCAGATATGGAGAATTTGCCGCGCCATTGGGTTCGCCCATACTCAGGCGGTCCACCAGTGACATCGTGGGGGTTCCTTGTGTTTTCGACCGTGACACTGATGGCCTCCTTTCACGATCTCTGCAGTTGCAATGCAACGCCGGGTTCCAGGCGGCAGAGCAGGTTAAAGATTCTGGCCTTCTCTTGCGCGTCCTGGCTGGTTTTGTCGATGCACTGCACCAACAGTTTGAGAGGTTCAACTACAAAGTCGGTGCCTTCCCAATCGAGCAGCTCTCTCCTCTGCATCTCAGCGAACAGGTCCTGCAGGATGGGGTAAGCAATGGCAAAGTGTCCCGTGTTCAGGCAAAGCTGCGACACCCTTAAATGGCGCAAGAATTTTTCTCGGCGAGAATCGCTCTCACCGGAATTGCGGCCCAGTAGTTCCATGGCTTCCACCATGCGGCCGGTGCGAGCCAGTTGTGCGGCCTCCTGGTAATGGTCCGTATGCTCGTTGACACTGGTCGTAGGCTGCGGTGCCGCATCAACAAAGACGGGAGAAGGTTCCGGCTGGGGATCAAGAATATTTTGCTCGATCCACGCCCTGGTTTCAGGATTTGCCGCGGGAGTGTCGTCCGCAAGCGCTACTGTTGGCAATGAAGGAAAATCGCGCACTAAAGCCCTTAATTCAGAGCAGATCGCTTTAGCAGCGGCGTGATAACTCAACTGCGAGCATGCAGTCCACGCGTATCTCTGCAGGTCAAGCCAGGCGCGTCCACACGGGGAAACCATGGCTGCCTCGGTTGCATTCAGCAACTCTTCCCAGTTCCCTTCGTTGGAGAAGCGCTTCAAATTCTGCCGCAAATCTGTGGAAGGAGCCGCGAGTAGGGACGGATCGAGAGAGTCGCCCGCCGATCGCAATTCACCCCAGCGCGCCGATCGGGAAAGCAAATAGGCAGCAACAGCCGAGGGATCAGTCTTTCGCATGTGCGCAGCCAGCCGGCCAATCATGGCAAAGATTTCTTCAGGATCGCTCGATTTTGGAGTTTCGGTTATCCGCTGCGCAGATTCCTGTTGCTGCGGCTCGATGGTCTCCGCCAGAGTACTCTCGATATCAGCCACTCCGGGAGGCGCCGGATCTGGCTCCAGGTCTCTTTTCTTCTTCAAAAGGCCTTCGAGCCCCTGCTTGAGCTCGCTGAGAACGTTGCGAACCTTTCCAACATTTGGGGCCACATTGCCGTACTTTTCATCGCAGAAGGCTTCCAAGGATGCCAGCGCTTTCGTCGCCGCCTCAAGATCTACGCACGCCGCTACATAGAAACTCTTGGGCGTACTGTTAAAAGCGGAGTCGAATTCTTCAGGAAGTGGCCTCTGTTCCGTGACGGCTTCTTCACGTCGCGCCTTGTCTTTATCATCACGCAAATCATTTTCGTAAGGAATGGTTCGCGATTCTTTGTATTTGAGCCAATCAAAGCTCTTGCCGGCAATGGGAATTCTCCGCAACAGATAATCGCAGCGGCTGGAGAACCATTCCTGCGGCGTGGCTCGAAACTCCGGACTGCCGCCATCCAGCTCAGGGTAGAGAATGTCCCAGAAGCGCAATTGGAGTTCGTGAATAAGAAAGATGCATTCGGGAAGCGCCGCGAAACCCTCACGCCGTAGTAATGCTTCACAGAGCCAGGCAGCAACCTGCAGGTCTTTGCTCTTGGTGGCCAGCACGTCGCCGGCGAACTTAAGAACGGCTGGTAAGTCCGCTTTCTTTCTCTGACGCTGCCATTCGCCCTGAGGCGAATTGTCTTCATCTTCCTGCCGGGCTTCCTTAATCTTGTCGTAAACAGAAGCGTAGCGAAGATTTTCACCCCTGGGATTGGAATCAGGCAGTGGGCTCAGCAGATCTTCACGCAGATACCGCACGGCCCTCTCCTACTGCAGCCGAAAGTACAATTTTTCCCAGCTCCAGAATGGGAACTTCCTGGCCGTCAATGAGCAACGTTTTCTGCCCGAACGGAACATAGCCTGATTCAGTCGTTTCCCAAACCGTGCTTCTTCCCAGCCGCACCGTCTCATCGGGATGTCTGAAGGAGAGCGGTGCAATCACCGGCAACAAAACTTCTCCTAGTTCCATAGCGCTGTATGAGGGCGCGGTGGTGACAATGGCTGGAGTCCACAGCAGATCGCGCAAACGCCTGGGCTTGGGCACTTCAATAGATGCAATATGTTCCACGCTGATCCAAGTGTAGCTGCCGGCCACAAACACTTCCAGCGAACCTTGAATCCGCTCATCCGCGTCGGCAAAGCTTCCGATAAAGGAGCCGTTCCTGGTTCCCGAAGCTGCCACTTCTGTTTTGGCCGGGGGATAACTATGCTCGGCGAACATCTTTTGCCGGGTCCTTTCCGCATGGATGGCAGAACGATAAAGGAGCGTTCCCATCCGGGCGCCGGGATTAGCGTCACCCAGAATATCCAGGTGCTTTTCCGCGCGATCATATTCACCGGCAAAGCACAAGAGCTCAAACAAGAAGGTCCGGCGCCTGGCGTCAAGCGGAGAATTGCGCACTTCGTCGCCAAGCGCCCGGATAGCTTCCTGCAGCTTCCCGGATTGGAAAAGCTCAGTTGCGTTCACGGAAATTACGCTGCCTTGTTTTGTTTCAGATCGTAGCCGGTTTTGATGATTCCGCCCAGGCTGCCGTCCGGTTTCTGTTCCTTGTATTCGACTTCAATCTTGCCGAAGTTGAGTGAGATTTCATCGACCGGTAGACCGCTCTGGCCGCTGCCGGAGGTGTGATAGCTCGATACCAGCACGTCTGTCAGCGTGATTTTCAAGTATTCCTGCTGTTCTTTTCCCGCCTTGCGGGCTACCAGAATCGCTTTCGGGATGTGCTCGCCGTTGGCGCAAGCCAACAGAAGCTTAGGGCTTGCCTTGCATACCTGCTTTACGATATGGAAGTCGTTCATCTGAACTTTGCCCGCGCCGCCGCCTCCGCCAATGGCCATGGTGCCACCCTGAGTGGCGCCAAACGACCACGACAGGAGTTCAATTTCATTCTTGTGTTTAGAGTCCTGGCTTTCACCGTCAACGGACTCAAGTTTCAGAAAATAATCCACTGCGCCGCCGGGCGCAATTCCTACACCAGCCATAGAGACTTCCTCCTTACAGTTTTTTCAAATAGGGCATTTGCACCTGGAAGGCACAAAAAGCATTGCTGGGGCCTAACAACACCGGGGTCTATACTTCATTGGCGAAGAGCCACTGCCCACACCTGCTATTTCTGGGCAGGAGCGGGCAATTCAGCCACAAGTCGCAACGAAACCGAAAGCTCATCGAGCTGAAAATGGGGCCTGAGAAAAGCGGTTGCGCGATAAACTCCGGGTTTGCCGGGAATCTCGGCAACTTCAATGTTAGCCTCGCGTAGAGGCAACTGGGCTTTCACTGACTGTGTAGCGTTGTCATCAGCGCAAACATAGTTGGATATCCACAGGTTCAAGAAGCGCTGGCAATCTGACCGCGACATAAAGCTGCCGATCTTGTCGCGCATCATGGCCTTCATATAATGCGCGAACCGCGACATGGCCAAGATGTAAGGCAATTGCGCGGAAAGACGCGCGTTGGCATTGGCTGCGTCCTTGTCATAGACCTTGGGCTTGTTGCAGGATTGCACGCTGAAAAACGCCGCATAATCCGTATTCTTGCAGTGCACCAGCGGAATCAACCCATGATCCGCCATTTCCTTTTCCCTACGGTCCGTGATGGCAATTTCCGTGGGGCATTTCAGCGCGATGTCGCCCTCATCAGTGCGGAAAGTATGGGCCGGCAGGCCTTCCACCAGTCCTCCGCCTTCTACACCGCGAATCGCGGCGCACCAGCCGTACTTGGCGAATGCGGTCGTCAGCCTGGCGCCCAGTGCAAAAGCGGCGTTGCCCCAGAGATATTTGTGATGATCAACTCCGGTGACGTCCTCTTCGTAATTGAAGGCTTCCACTTTCTTGGTTGCATTGCCGTACGGAAGCCGCATGAGCACGTGCGGCATTACCAGGCCTACGTAACGGGAATCGTCTGACTGGCGAAACGACTTCCACTTGGCATATTCCGTAGAATCAAAGATCTTGCCCACGTCGCGAACGCCGCTGATGTTCGTGAAGCTGTCTAAATTGAGCAGTTCAGGTGAAGCTGCGGAAATGAACGGCGCATGCGCTGCCGCTGCAACCTGGGACACCCTTTCAAGCAGGTCCATGTCCTCGGGACCGCGCCCGAATTCGTAGTCGCCAATCAGGGCGCCAAAAGGCGCGCCGCCGAACACGCCGAATTCTTCTTCATAGATTTTCTTGAAAAGTGAGCTCTGGTCAAATTCTGAAGCCAGCTCAAGATCGCGATGCACTTCTTTTTTTGTGCAATTGAGGATCTTAATTTTCAGCATGTCACTGGTTTCGCTCTGGTCAAGAAGATACTTCAGCCCGCGCCAGGTCGATTCGATCTTCTGGAACTGAGGGTGATGAAGAATCTCATTCAACTGGCCGGAAATCAGTTTGTCTATTTGGGCAATTCGGGCGCTGATCGTAGTCTCGGTGTCTTTTGAAACCGCCATCTGTCCCTGCAGGATCTGGGCGACGAACTCTTTGATTAGGTCCTTGCCGCGCTCCCGCGTTGCCGTGTCACGCGTAAAACGCCCTTCCTGAACGATTTGATCAAGCAGTCCCGGGGCGGAAGACTGTTCCTGTGGCGCGGTTGAAGCTGTAGCTGCCGCAGTGTTCTGGTTAGCCATTGTCGTCCTCCTTGCCCGGCTTCAGGCCTAGTTCGTTTCCCAGTTGTTGACGCTTTTCAGTATTGCTTAGGACGTCATGCAGCATTTCGTCCAATTTGTCATTGCCCTGCAGGCTCCCACGGAGATCGGCGAGTTTGGTGCGCAAGTCAAGCAGTTCCTTCAATGGTTTCACCTGGCGCGCTACTTGTTCAGGTTCAAAATCGGCAAGTTGCCGGAAGTTCAAATTGACTTTGAGGTTCCCCGCGTCGGGAGAATCGCTGAGTTTGTTGGCGACAGAAAAAGCCACATGCGGGCTCATCTTTTCCAATACTTCATCAAAATTGTCAGGAGTAACCTCCACGAACTTTCTCTCGCCTAAACGCGGCAGTGGTTGCTCGGGCTGGCCGGTAAAATCGCCCAGCACACCCATGACGAAGGGTAGTTCCTTCATTTCAATCGCGTCGCCTACTTCTACGTCGTAAGTGATATGTACACGCGGAGGACGCACCCTGGAGAGCTTCTGCTGCACACTTTCTTTGGCCATATGTTGTACTCCCTACCTGCGAGCAGGCGTACACCTGCATAGATGAGGTGACAAGGCTAGCGGTAATCCTATGAGGGTTTGTTGCTTCGACCTGGGATACCTGAAACCCTGTAAAACCTGGGCCGGGTTGGCGGCCTCTTTAAAAAAGCCCCGTGACTTTAGCACCGATTTCCAGCTAGAGTCAATGCATTAGTTTCATCTAAGGCCCTTTTTATTGCAAACACACTACACACTTGATGAATAGTGTCTTAAACAGGCAATCCGTTACAAGCTTTAGCATTTTCGATGAAAATTTCTAATAATTGAGCCCCTGGAAACTTCCTCCGAGGGTTTACAAACTAATAGAACGGCCAAACTACTGCAACCCTGCAAATTTTTTCTTGTTAACGTAGCTTGCAGTGCGGACAAGACAAACCGCGGTTATACTCAGTCGGCATCATCTGTTAACGATTATTTGGTGGAGGGTCACGTGAGACAGTTACAGCGGGTTTTATGGACAAAAGGTACATTCCTCACACCCCAGCACCTGCAACTGCAGGATAAATACGTTGAAAACCTCCTCCATTTTCAACTCGAATCTCTAGCCTTCTGCCCATGGGGTTTTGCCACTCTGAGGATGGACGAAAACAAGCTGCTGGAGGGCCAAGTGGCGCTTTCGCAAGCCCGAGGGATTTTTCCTGACGGCTTATTTTTTGATGCTCCCGAGGCCGACGAACTGCCGCCTTCGCGAACGATCACCGACCTTTTCAGTGAACAGAGGAAGGAACTGGCCGTTTACTTGAGCATACCCGAACAACGCGACAATGGAATCAATGTAGGTACAAGCCAGGGCACCAGGACAAGGTTTCTGCCAGAGCTGCGCATGGTCAGAGATGAGAACTCCGAAGCGACGGAGAAGGCCGTCCATATAGCTCGAAAAAACTTTAAATTTCTGGTGGAAGGTGAAAACCAGGAAGGAAGCTCTGTTCTGCAAATCGCCGTAGTAGAAAAAATGTCCGGCGGAACATACAGGCTTTCTCCCAGATTCATTCCTCCAATGATAGATATCCATGGCAGCGATTACCTGCGTGGAATATTGCGAGGCTTGGTGGAAACGCTCAGTGCGCGAGCTTCTGCGCTGGCTTCCACCCGTCGTCAAAAGAATCAGAGTCTAGCGGATTTCACGGTGTCTGATGTCGCGAGCTTTTGGCTTCTTTATACAATCAATTATCATCTGCCATTGTTCCGTCACTTATTTCATTGCCGTGTGGTGCAACCCGAACAACTCTTTAGCACAATGCTTTCCCTGGCCGGAGGCCTGACCACATTCTCGACGACGGTCGCACCGCGTGACTTGCCTGCTTACGATCACGGGTCGCTGGGCAAATGCTTCCCGGACCTGGAAAAGAAGATCATGTTTCTGCTGGAAACAGTAATTCCGGTCAACTACACTTCACTGCCACTCAAGCTGGTTCAGCCCTCGCTGTACGCAACCTCGATCGATGATGACAAATATCTTCACGATTGCCGTATGTATCTGGCGGTGAGCGCCGACATCAGCGATTCTGAACTGATATCCCGGGCGCCGGCTGCGTTTAAAGTGGGCGCTGCCGGTAATGTTGACGAGATGATCCGCCAGGCGCTTCCTGGATTGAAAACCACATATTTGGCGAGTCCGCCGCCAGAAATACCGGTAAAGCTGAAGTACAAATATTTCAGCCTTGAACTGACAGGGCAGGTCTGGGAAGGTGTTCAACGAGCACGCAATCTCGCCGTTTACGTCCCCTCAGACTTTCCTCAACCTCAGCTTGAACTGCTGATTCTTCTGCCAAAGGGCCGAGAAACTGCAAACGGCTGATCTACAGCGGACAAGGCTGCGCTCCTGCTAAAGAAGGTCCGTCAGATAGGGGGAACTCGTTACGGCTCGCTACGAGTTGAATGCGCTTAGTGCCGCAACGCAAAGAACAGGATCAAAAGCACAGCCACCATAAACAAGACGTTGATCACAATCAATATAGGCAGATAAGCTACCCATTTTGAGCCTGCCGAAGCATCCGCTTGTGGCGCCACTGGCGGTTGCAACCCCGGCATTTGTAATCCCGGTACTTGCGGCGGCTGGGGCATCTGCGGTGAATAAACCTGCGGTACCGGGACCGGGTACTGCATGGCGGGCTGACCCGGCATTTGCGGCGGAGCGTACTGGGGCATCTGCGGCGGCTGATATTGCAGAACCGGCGCCTGTAATTGTGGCACTACCGGCGGGATACCTTGGGGGCCAAGCGAGGATGAAGTCGGCTGAGATGCCGGCTTTTCGAGGGCTTGGCGCACGTCTGAAGATCGCACAACGCGTGTGAAATCGCTTGGCGTCCCTCGGACCTCCGCGCGGGGCACATTCACGGTATTTAGCGAACCCTGCGAGGGGATTGCGGCCGGAGCCGCGCTAAAAAGTTGGGTGAAGCCGCGCGGCTTGGGATCGTCCTGGCGGGAGGCGCTATTCGGCTGTAAGTTTAGCGGTTCCACAGGCCGCAGCGTCAAAGGATGTCTAAAAGCCTCTTCCAGTATCTCTTGCGATACCGACACGGGTTCCACAGTCCGGCCGACGGCAGGAGACTGAGGAGCGGATTCCTGCCGCGGAAATTCATTGGTAAGAGATTTCTCTTGTTTAGAGGTAGATGGCTGAGCGATGGGAGATGGTCCCCCGACTACTTTTGTAAATTCTCCAGTGGCCGAAAACGACTGCATTATTGATGGCTGCGACTTCTCTATTTCCGATTGCCCAGCGACAAATTCATCCGCCACGCCCGTTGTTGCGGCTAAATCGCCCTGTTTCTGGGTGGCAAAAAGACCAGTGAACTCTCCGGGGGTAGAACTCGTTCCAGGCGTCTCTGCTCTAGTCTCGGGTGTTGGGGATACCTGGCCGCTCTGGCCCGCTAAAAATAATCGTGTAAATTCCCCCGGTTCTTTATTGGCAGGATCTTCCGCACCAGCTTTCTTGCCGGCTTGTTGCCCATCACGGTCATCATCGTTCATTGGCATAGTACACGGACCATTATGATTGTTTCGGCTATCAAAGCTTACGGGAAACTTAGACTTCAAAGCATCCTTAGAGGGAAAACGGCAGCCAGCTTACTCCTTTTATTCTTGACAGTAAAGTCGCTGCTGCATACGATACACGTCGTTAAGCTTCCCCGCCGCGGCTTCCTTATCCGCAAGAACAATCGTGCTTCTGATCGAGCCTGGGGAGCCAGGATATGAACCTATGAAATTTCTGTCGCGGGTAGTCTGGTCAGAGGGCATGTATCTTGGACCTCACCACTTTCAATCCCAAAGCCGCTATTTCGAAGATTCGGTCCACTTTGCCATTGAACATGCCTGGTTTGAACCGTGGGGACTGATCAGGTACAAACTTGACGAAAATGCGATTAGAAATGGGCGTGTAAGCGTGTTGAACGCTCAGGGTTTATTCGAAGACGGACTGGCATTTGATATGCCTTTGTGCGACGCCCTCCCGGCTGATCGCGATATCCGTGAATTGTTGTCTCCCATCGCGGAGAGTTTGTTGGTCTATTTAGCTATTTCTGCCCGCCAATCCTCCATGTCGAACTGCGATGTTGAAGGTAAGTCTTTAAGCACCCGTTACCGCGCCGTGAGCCGCCCGGTAAGAGACGTAAACGACGGCAGTGACGAAAAAGAAATCCAACTGGGACAGAAAAACATACACTTGGCGGTTGCGGCGGAGCTTGATTCTGATTTACAGGCAATTCCAATAGCTCGCATTACGCGCGATGGCTCTGGGAATTTGATCTATGATCCAGAATTCATTCCCCCCTGCATCAAATTGACCGCCAGCGAATGTTTGATGGCGGCCTTGGCACGCCTGCTGGACGTTTTCGAGGAAAAACGCAAAGTACTAATGTCTGCACGCAAGCCTGCCAATTTTCAATCCGGCGCTAACCAGGCTGAGGTCTCAAATTTCTGGTTTTTACATACAATTAACCAAGGGCTGGCAACAATTCGTCACATACACATGGGCAAGCGTGGGCATCCGGAGGAGTTATTCCGCGAACTACTGCAAGTCGCCGGCGCGCTCTGCACTTTCAACGTCGAGTCTGATCCCGGCTCGCTGCCCCTCTATGATCATCGCCATCTGGATGCATGTTTTTCAGCATTGATAAGCCACATTCATGCGCACCTGGAAATCATGGTGCCCAGCAACGCCATTGAGATTTGTTTCGAACGAACGGACCCCAACTTTTATGTTGCGGAGGCAAAGGACCAAAGGTGTTTTGGCGCTTCCCGATGGGTTCTTGGGTTGGGCTCATCGGCTGGTGAGGCGCAAGTGCTCACGCGAGGGCCGCAACTTGTAAAAATGTGCTCTCGCCTCTTTGTTGGAGAACTGGTGAAGCGGGCAATGCCAGGTCTGGTACTGACATCCCTTAATGTACCGCCCTCTGCGTTGCCGGCAAAAATGGAATTGCTGTATTTCAACATTGATAAATCAGGGCCCTGTTGGAACCATATCAAGGACAGCCGGCAGATTGGAATTTATGTTCCCAATGAGTTGCCCGACGCCAAAATTGAACTTTACGTGATACTCCAAAGTTAGGTGGATTCGTGGCGGAGACACAAACACAAGTAATGGAGCGGCGGGCCAACCTGGCGACCGCATTTCAGGAATTGTTTACAGCCATTGTCCGGCTTCGCTATAACCTCCAAAATGTTCCCGATGCCGATGCCTTCAAAGCATACATGCGGGAGGGACTACGCTCAGCCATGCAGGAAAGTGCAGCCAGGGGCTATGCTCCCGAAGATATCAAGGTTGCGGCCTTTGCTGTTGTCGCTTTCCTGGATGAATCGATACTCAACTCTCGCAACCCTGTCTTAACGCGCTGGACGGGCCAGCCGCTGGGAGCGGAATTGACAGGCAAGCATCTGGCTGGCGAAGAGTTTTTCTCTTACGCCCAGCAATTGCTGAACCGGCCTGATTCCCGGGAGGTATCTGATCTGTTGGAAGTCTTTTATCTTTCTCTGCTCATGGGTTATCGCGGCAAATATGCATTTGCCGGTTCTGCAGAGTTGCGGAGTTTCATGGATTCCATTCGCGTCAAGATCATCCGATGCCGTGGCAGCAGACCGCTGATATCGCCACAGGGTAATCTTCCGGACGATACGCCGCCACCTGCTTCAGGCGATGCCTGGTTAAGGCCATTGCTGCTGGGCGCGAGCGCCGCCGCCGCGATTGCAATCGTGATTTTTGCTGTTGGATCGCTGCTGCTATGGAACGGCTCAGCGGAATTAAGTTCATTGGCAGTTCACTAAGACGAAGACCCCGATATGAACATCTACATCATCGTCGCAATCATACTAGTGATCTACTGCGTCCTCGCGTGGTTTGTCGGCAACCTCCTGCAACTATACGGTACGAGCCTGTGGTTGCTGAGAGGTGGGCTGGCACTGATCGGAATAGCGGCAGCGAGCATTTTCCTTTGGTTTCACCACAAACTGAAACGCTCCCGTGAACGAATCGCAGGACAGAATCTATCTGAGTCAGATGACATAACGGTTCTTTTACAACGAGCCAATGAGAAGTTGCGGGACTCCGGGAAATCCGGCCGCCTCGCCTCATTTCCTATTATTTTTATTCTCGGCGAACCGAATTCCGCAAAAACCTCTTCCATTCTCCATTCGGGGATGGATCCGGAGTTGCTTGCCGGACACGTTTTCCGCGATTCGGATCTGGTCCCCACAACGAGCATTAACATCTGGCTGGCCATGGGAACAGTATTTATTGAAGCCGGCGGCAAGGTTACTGCTGATTCGAGCTTATGGGAACAGTTGCTCAGGCGTACCCGGCCCGCGCGCCTCACCGCGGCCCTGGGAAAGGGACAGCAAGCGGCCCGCGCTGCACTGGTCTGCTTTGAATTTGAGCGTTTAGTGTCCGCGCAGAACTCAGTCAAGGTTTTGGGAGCACGGCTGAAAGAAATGGCACGTTCTCTGGGCGCCCCATTTCCCGTCTTTGTGCTTTTTACCAAGCTTGACCGCATGCCCCAGTTCGCCGATTTTGTCGGAACATTCACCTCAGACGAGTCGGCCCAGGTGCTGGGCGCAACGCTTAAAAGGACCGCCTCGACTTCAACCGGTGTCTTTGCGGAAGAAGAGAGCAAGAGACTCACCTATGCGTTCGACCAACTGTTGTATTCATTGGCCGAAAAGCGGCTGGATTATCTCGCAAGAGAATCTGCCGGCAACAAGTTGCCCGGGATTTATGAATTTCCCAGGGAGCTGAAAAAAACAAGAAACCATGTTATCAAGTTCCTGATTGATGTTTCTCGTCCAACGCAACTGGGAACAAATCCATTCTTGCGTGGTTTCTATTTCTCCGGCGTTCGCGCAATCACCGTAAATGAGTCGATGCCTTTGGCGGCTGCAAGCCGCACCGCGGCAGTCTCAGCGTCGGCGGCAACGCGAATGTTTGGGCAAGCCGATTCTATACCGTCCCCTGAGCCAAAGACCGGAACCCGTGCAGTGCAATCCCGCAAAATACCGGAGTGGAGCTTTCTTCCCCACTTGTTTACAAACGTCATCTTGCGGGACCCGGAGATCTTTAGCAGCGGCAAACAAAGCACGCGCGTGCAGCAACTTCGTCGCGTGCTGCTGGGAAGCGTCGCGGTCCTATTTCTTTTTTATGCCGTTGCGCTACTGGTTTCCTACTTTAATAATCGGGATTTGCGCCTGGCAATACAGAACAGCGCGACGGCACTGGCGGCCGCTTCACCGGGCCAGTCAGATGTCGCAAGCCGGGAACAGCTGAACAGTCTGGACCAGTTACGGCTTTATGTTGCCCAGTTGCAGCAATACAAACGAGAGGGGCCGCCGGCAAGCTATAGTTTCGGTTTGTACTCCGGTAACCGTCTATATCCCGAGGCGCGGAGAATCTACTTCGGCTACTTCCGGCGCCTGCTGCTTGCGCCCACACAAACAACCATTATTGCGAGTCTAAGGAAGCTTCCTGACAGTCCTTCCCCGGCAGATGAATACAGCGAACCTTACAACTCTCTTAAAGCGTACTTGATTACAACGCTAAGGCGTGACCAGAGCACGCGTAACTTTCTGGCTCCTGTGCTGCTTGATAGATGGACAAAGGCCCGCGGCGTTGAGCCTGAACGCGCAAGGATAGCCAGCGCACAATTTCAGTTTTACAGCGACGAGCTCCCTCGCGAAAACGTGGTCCCCGTTGACGCCGATATGGGAGCAATAGAGCACGCCAGACATTATCTGATCCAGTTCAATGAATCGGAGAAGGTCTACCAGAAGATGTTGACGGAAGCGGGCAAGAATAATCCGTCAATCAACTTTAACCGGGACTTCCCCGGTTCTTCAGCAACGATCGTCAACAGCCATGAGGTCCCGGGCGCCTTCACGCGCGGCGGTTATAGAGTCGTGCAGGAGGCGCTGCGCGATCCAAGCAGGTTTTTTGGCGGAGAAGAATGGGTTTTGGGAGACCGAACGACAGTCTCCGTCTCGGGCGACCAGATCATGCAGCGCTTGAGAGAGCGTTACACGTCAGATTATGTTTCCCAGTGGCAAGGGTTCTTGAAAGCAACTACGTTTGTGAGATATTCCGGCTTGCAGGACGCTTCCGCGAAGCTGAAGACGC
This sequence comes from Candidatus Angelobacter sp., assembly GCA_036497385.1. GTDB lineage: Bacteria > Acidobacteriota > Terriglobia > Terriglobales > Acidobacteriaceae > Angelobacter. The sequence goes on from DASXJO010000532.1 coordinate 33,830, forward strand.
TTTCAGAGAACCGATCGCCATTACTGCAATTATTTTGGGTGGCAGCCCAAAACATGGCGGTGGACAATGCTTCCATCACCAATCAGTTCCAGCCGGTGCAGTTAGTGGGAAGCGGTACAGCAGAACAACTGATTGCTGGAGCCAACCAGCCTTACATGGGAGCGTTGGTTGCATTGGGAAGTAATGTTGCAGGACTCGCGGCGGAGTACCCCAACGGGACAATGGATCCGGCAGCAACTGCGCCTGTATTGCAGGCGGCGACCGCGGCGCGCAGCTCAGTAAGGCAGATCGCTCAGGGATTCCACGTCGACGGGGCGGCCCATATTGACGATCAAGTGCATAACTTGATGGAAGCACCGATCATCTCCGCAGAAGCACTGATGCGTGCAATGGGTCCGGGCCAGCTAAACGCGGCGGGCAAAAATCTGTGCAGCCAATTTGATGCACTGGCCAGAAAATACCCTTTCAATCCTAATAACATCGACCATGAAGCCAGCCTAGATGACCTAAAGTTTTTCCAGCCCGGATCCGGGGCTCTATGGACGTTTTACGATGCGAGTCTAAAGTCGATCCTGGTACGCCAGGGCGAGCATTTCGTTGCAAATCCCTCAGCTACCATCCATGTTTCCGGGCAGTTCATCGCCTTTATGGATCGCGCAGCGATCCTTAGCGATGCGCTGTATCCAGCGGGCGGTCCGACCGGTCCACATCTTCTCTATACCGTCCATCAGCCACGTGTAAAAGGCATTAATCATCTTGACCTGTCGATTGACGGAAGTCATCTGGAGGGTGCGGGCGACAAGTCTGGGAAATTCACGTGGCCAGGAACAGCGAGCCGCGGTCTCCGGCTTGAAGTGAGTTCCAGCCACACGAACCCTCAGCCACCAGAGTTTCCAGGACTCTGGGGCGTATTCAGGTTCTTTAATGCCGCCGCTCGCTGGACGCCAAACAGCTCTGGAACGGAATTTGAGTGGCCACTGGAAAGCAAAACGCAATTTGTCGGCAGACAAGTGGGCGGTAAAGAAGCGGAATTCGTTATACGCTATGAGGTTGAAGGCGCAGCGGGTCAGCTTTTCCGAAAAGAGTTTTTTCAGCAGATGCGCTGTTCAGCGCTCGGCGCTCATTAACTGCGAGCCCCATTGCTCGACTAAACATCCAGGAATCCGTGGCTTGCGAGTAACCCGCCACTCGGTTCAGAACCACAATAATTTGCTGAAGTGCAGCGTTTGCTGTGTTGATGATCGCTTTTGGCTTGGCGCCTTCCTTCAGTTCCTTGAGCATGGGTTCATGGGTGCCGCGCCATGCTTCATAGAGCGCTGTCACCTTCGCGAATAGGCCGTGAACTCCGGGTGTTTCAAAATAGCCGCGCTAAAGTGGAGACCCAGCAGGTTAAACCGGCGATGAAGAAAAGCTGGGCAAAGGCAAGGAAATGCAGGACCGGTCTCCAAGCTGGTGGTAATTTTCGAATCCCTCGACTTCAGCTCGAACCGGGCCGGAGCTTTTCGAAGCCGGTGACCGGCCGGGCTATAGACGAAAAGCAAAACCTATTACCGCACGGGGTGGCGACTGTTGAGCAACACGCCTATGGCTAGAATGAAGCTCAATTGCATCACGGGAGACGACGTTTCCGCGCTACACTTCCCTGGCCTCTGCGTCCAACGCTAACTGCGGTCTTAGAACCTTGCGACGCATGCTCCTTAAAGCCGAGGAATGGAAGCTGATTTTCAGAGCTCCAAAGTTCAGACTCTATGAAAGAGCATGGTCGAATGTTACGTCTGGATGCCGAGAACTAGTCGAAACTGATCGCAGCTGCTGCTCTCTGCAATTGGCGACCGTCCAGCTTTGAACTCTTTCGAGATGTTCTAATTTCTCATGCGAGATACAGGCATGCGGAATGAAAGAGAACTCTATAGGATCCGCGTTGACAACATCGACTGGTTCAGAAGAATACTCTTTGTACCGGACAGTAAGACACCGAGCGGACGACGTGAGGTGCCTATAAGCAATCGCATAATACCTTTGCTGACTGCTCGGTTGTGCTGGGCGAACAGATGCTGGCTCTTCGAATCCAAAACGTGCGACTGCCGGTCACCTGACCACAGTCGGAAAGCTCTATCGTGCGGCTCGCGATAAAGCTGCCTCCAAAAAGAGCTGGTTCTTTATTCCAGCCGATACGACTTCGGAATTCGCATGTTGCGCAAGACCGGAAATCTGGCGGCTGTGATGAAGGTGATGGGGCACAAGAACGTTAGAACGGCGATGCGGTATCAGCATCCGGAGCTGGACATCGTACGCAATGCGCTGAATGACCAGACGACGGTGGTCCAGTGAAAACTACGGCACATTTTACGGCACACTACGATTTGTGCCGCAACCAGAAACCCGATAAATTGTTGATTTTATGGCGCGCCCTGAGAGATTCGAACTCCCGGCCTTCTGATTCGTAGTCAGACGCTCTATCCAGCTGAGCTAAGGGCGCGCAGGTTGCGGAGGCAACTCAACCATTTTAGCAAAGCTGCCTAAATCTGTCCCCTTGCCCGTCGGCAAAGAGGTTAAATCTTCTCAAGGGGCCTTGAATCACCTGCTGGAAATCAGCGCTGACTGGTGAACTTCAAAATTTGCAATTTGGCGCTTAAAATTTACAATCGGCGCAATGCTCACAAACTGGCATACTGTCCTGGAGATCGCGCTCCGCACCACGGCGGTGTATGCGCTGGTGCTGGTTGGCATTCGTCTAACGGGAAAGCGCGAAGTCGGGCAGATGACGCCATTCGATCTCACGCTCCTGCTGCTTCTGAGTAATTCAGTGCAAAATGCCATGACCGGCCCGGACACATCTGTTATGGGCGGCGCTACAGCGGCACTGGTCCTGCTCACTCTCAATTTCCTGCTGGCAGAAGTTTCGGGATTAAATCGTGGTTTCAGGAAGATGATCCAGGGCTCGCCGACACTGTTGATCCACAATGGGCAATGTATAACCGCACACATGGCCAAGGAACACATTTCAATGGACGAACTAAACCGCGCCCTGCGCGAGCATGGTGTCGCTTGCGCTGGCGATGCAGCGCTGGCGGTGCTGGAAGTGGATGGCTCAATCAGTATCTTGAAATATGACGATGTTCCGGCCCAGGCTCGGCCACAGAAACGGCTCAAGTTTCTTCATCGGAATTAACCGCACAAGTTTAGCAACAAGCAAAGATGATCACGGAAATTCGATCTACACAAATCTCCCTGGAACGAAATATACATTTCATCCTACTGCGCCCCTGTTCACGAAAGGACACACATGAGCTTAGAAGAAGAACTTAAGGAAGGCGCGGAGCACGCGCACCAAAGTGGTGAAAAAGGAATCGGTCTCACCATGGCGATTGTGGCAGTTTTGCTGGCCATAGCCACATTGATGGGCCATCGTACCCATACTGAAGAAGGCCTGATCCAGGGCAAGATCGTTGACCAGTGGGACTTTTACCAGGCAAAACACAGCCGTGCCCATCAATATGGCGCTATGGCTGAAATAGCGGCGCTGCTACCGAACGGAAAAGATCTGGCACTCAAGGACTACAAAAAGTCGCTCGACGAGGAGTGCGGCGCGCCGCCTGAGAATGGCTGCGGCAGTCCGGCCAGGGATTCCGCCATTTTGCGGCCACTGCTCACACCAGAGTCTGGAACCGAAAGCAAAGAAGAAAAGAAGGAGCAACAGAAATCGGCCAGCCCAGAATCCGCGGTGAAGGACGACGCCAGTAAAGAGCATGGCAAAGAAGCCAATGCCTCCAAAGAGCAGCATGGGAATAAATCTTCCAGCCGCAGGCCCGGCGCAGTAAATATCCAGGAGGACGCAAAAGAGATGGA
>DASXJO010000533.1:0-1874 GCA_036497385.1 Candidatus Angelobacter sp.
CGGATCTTCATCCGTGAGCTTGAGCGGCGCAACACTGGCTCCGAACGCAAGCTGCACAGTTTCAGTGGATGTCCAGGGAACAACCGCGGGCATTAAGAACAACAGCGTCACGGCCAGTTCGACCAATGGCGGCACGGGAAATACTTCCAACGCGTCCATCACGGTAGTTGCTCCGCCGACCATTAGCAAAGCGTTCGGCGCGGCCACCATTCCGCTGAACGGAACTACCTCGCTCAGTTTCACCATCAATAACCCCAATACGACAACAACACTAACCGGCGTAGGATTCAGCGATACCTTGCCCGCGGGCCTGGTCATTTCGACGCCCAATGGCCTCACCGGCACTTGCGGCGGCGGCACGATTACAGCCACCGCGGGAACAAACGTAATCAGCTTGTCTGGCGCATCGCTGGCAGCAAGCGCTTCCTGCACATTCTCAGTGAATGTCACGGGCATCACGGCAGGCGTACAGAACAACACAACCGGCAACGTGACTTCTACAGAGGGCGGTACAGGCGGCACAGCTTCTGCAAGCATCAACGTTGTAGCGCCGCCGTCGATTACGAAAGCCTTCAATCCGTCGACGATCGCGCTGAACGCAACGACCTCGCTGACCTTTACCATTACGAATCCCGCGGCGAACACTGTGGCGCTTACGGGCGTCGCATTTACTGACACTCTGCCCACAGGGCTGACGGTTGCTAGCGCTTCCGCCACGGTTTGCGGCGGAACACTGACTACGACTTCGCCGACGGGAATCGCCTTGACCGGCGCAACCATTGCGGCGAACGGCCAGTGCCAGTTCAGCGTCACGGTGACGGGCGCAGCTTCCGGGCAGTACACCAACACCACGGGAAGCGTGAGTTCGACCAATGGTGGAACGGGCAACACGGCTTCAGCCAATTTGACGGTGGCTTCTCCGCCATCGATCACCAAGGCGTTTGGCGCAGCCAACATTCCGCTAAACGGAACCACTTCGCTGACGTTCACCATCCAGAACCCGAACACCGGCGTTACGCTGAACGGAATCGCCTTTACAGACAATTTGCCTGCGGGATTAGTGGTAGCAACGCCCAATGCGTTAAACAACACTTGCGGAGGCACAGCGACGGCGGTTGCAGGTTCGGGTAGCATCAGCCTCTCAGCTGGAACGTTGGCGGCAAGCGCAAGCTGCACCGTCTCGGTCAATGTGCAAGGCACCACTGCTGGCGTGAAGAACAATAGTGTCCAGGTGACATCGACGGAAGGCGGAACGGGCAACACTTCCAATGCATCCATCACGGTAGTCGGCGCGCCAACGATTCAGAAGGCTTTTGGCGCGGCCAGCATTCCGCTGAACGGCTCCACCTCGCTCAGCTTCACCATTACAAATCCGAACACCACGACCGCGCTGACCGGCGTCGCTTTCAGTGACACGCTGCCTGCAGGCCTGGTGATCTCCACACCGAATGGCCTTACTGGCACATGCGGCGCTGGCACGATCACTGCCACGGCGGGAACAAACGCAATCAGCTTGTCCGGCGGAACGATTGCGGCCAGCGGCTCCTGCACGTTCTCAATCAACGTGACAGGAACTGCAGCAGGCCTGCAGACCAACACCACCGGCAATGTGACTTCAACCGAAGGCGGCACTGGTGGAACGGCCACAGCCAGCGTGAAAGTGGAAGCTCCTCCGTCGATTGCCAAAGTCTTTGCTCCTTCATCCATTGCTCTGAACGCGACGACCTCGCTCACATTCACGATCACCAATCCAGCAGCGAACGTTGATCCTCTCACAGGCGTGGCCTTTACCGACACGCTGCCGACAGGCCTGACTGTTGCGAATGCTTCCGCGACAGTTTGCGGCGGCACGCTGACGACGACTTCGCCAACAG
>DASXJO010000534.1:0-1999 GCA_036497385.1 Candidatus Angelobacter sp.
CCAAGCCGGCGCGGCGTCTGGCGCCCACGGAGTTTGTGCCGTGGGTGGAACAACTCTTGCGCGCGGGCCACACCGTGCATGTGGTTTACGAAGCGTGCGGCTTTGGGTTTGGTCTGTATCGAGAGTTGAAAGCACTCGGGGTGCATTGCTATGTGATTGCACCGCGCAAACTCGATGAAGGCTGCACGCGGGTAAAGACCGATCCGCGCGATGCCGCGACGCTGTGTCAGCGGCTGTCGCGTTATTTGGATGGGAACACGCGGGAGCTGGCGGTGATTCGCGTGCCTACTGAAGAGCAGGAGCAGGACCGACACGTTTCCCGGCAGCGCCAACAGCTGGTCCATCTGCGCCAGAAGCTGGAGGCTCAGGGACGCAGTCTTCTGGTCAATCATAGTCTGCCTTCCCCGGCGCACTGGTGGAAAAACCAGACTTGGTCGCGATTGCGCAAATTGCTTCCCAGCTGGATATGCATTCGTCTGGAAGTTCACCAGCCGGCCTTATTGACTCTGCAGCAACAGATCGATGCGTTAACGGCGGAGTTGGAAGCGGCCGCTCCAGCCGATGTTCCGGCCGGTGTGGGAAAATTGAGCACGGTGGTGATGACCCGCGAGATCTGTTCGTGGGAGCGCTTTAGGAATCGACGGGCCATCAGCTCCTACACTGGTCTATGTCCGGGTGAACACAGCAGCGGCACTAAACGGGTACCAGGCAGAGTGACCAAACACGGCAACCCACGGTTGCGGGCGGCGCTGGTCGAGTGTGCCTGGCGTATGGTGCGCTTTCAACCCAACTATCCGCCGGTGAAGAAACGCTTGAGTGTTCTGGCCCCGCAGGCGCGGGGCGCGCGCGCGAGTGGTGGTCAACGCAAAAAGGCGATCGTTGCCGTCGCACGGCACCTGGCAGTTGATCTGTGGCGGATTCACACCGGTCGCTGTAGCGCCGCTCAACTGGGACTCAACAGCGCAGACACTTTGCCTGTTCGAGGGGAACAGAAAGGAGGAGCCAACCTTCCAGGCTAACTCACTTACAGTCGACTCAACTTAACCCTTTGGAACGTGGCGCGTGCTCGGGATCTAACCTGGTTCGAAACACTTCGAGGTTCGTACCGTCGTTTTAGATTGAGCCGCGCTCCGTTCCGCTTCACCGAGACGGAATAAGTCACATTGCGCTGTCAGAGAAAATATCTACACGCGCGGATAGGAGTATCAGCCGCTGAAGAACTCAGCGAGCAACAGAAGCGGAAGCGTTCCAGAAATTATCGCCAACCTCACCCTACCGGCCTATGCGACCATCATCTTAAAATTTACCTTTGACACCCTTCATAGGGGTTAGATCTGGAAGTGACCAACATGACTAGTGCTTGCACGGTCCACCATGATAATCCTGTCCAGCTGCGTCAACAAACCAAGCCGACAGCTTGCCGTCGGGATGTTGGAGAGTGACTAGCCACTCTCGAGTATTGCTGCCCCACTCAGCGGATACGACGCGGGTCTTGCCCCATAGAATGCCTCCGTCGCGTAAGACCTTGATAGCGACTTCGCGTGAGATGTGCCGCGTCACCTCCGGCTGGGCCGCGAAAGCTGTGCCGAATGTGATCGCCATGGCTGCTATGAGGATCAACTGTCGCATTGCGCGAAAAGATCTGACGAGAATTAGACGAATGTTCGTAATAAAAGGCGAACATTTTTTCGTCTAACAGCGGGCCGCGCTTTCGACGAGCCAAAATTTGGGTTCGACTAGTGCTGTGCTCCAGCATTCCTACTTCCACTCCCAGTAATCGGAGTGCGTGTTGCCGTCTGCGTCTACAGTGTATTCGAATGCCACCGCGATGTTGTTCAACCGGGACAATTGCGCAGGTATCGTTTGGAAAATGAGCGAACCCCGATAACTCGCCGTGCCGTCTTTATTCGCCGTGCCAACGCCATGGCCTGTCCATGTGGCAATTTCTCCGGCGGCGGTCATCATAATGCCGCGGCCTTCGCCGTGCTGTGTTCCGTCT
>DASXJO010000535.1:0-16521 GCA_036497385.1 Candidatus Angelobacter sp.
CGGCCTGCAACGCGGCACGCTCTGAAGCAACCGACTCCTCCGCTTCATTGATTGCGGCACGCGCCAGTTCCAGCCGTCCATTGCTGCCAGAAGAGGTTACAGCGATATCTTTTTCAGCCGCTACTGAGCCGGCTTGCAGGCGCTCATATTCCGCCTGTGCGCGATCGCGTTCGGCCTGGAAGTCGGCGGGGTCGATCTCGGCAAGAACAGTGCCCACCTGAACAAAGTGGCTATCCTGGACATCTGGATTCACGCGAAGGACCGTTCCACTGATGCGTGCGCTGATCGGGTGTAAATGGCCATCCACTTGTGCGTCATCCGTGGACTCATAGGAAGAGAGATACACCCAGCCTGTTGTGCCGCCGACCACGAGCACGATGAGCGCGGCCATGAACAGTGCTTTGCGGTAATGCTTCATCGCGGCTCCCGCGGAACGTTTTGGCTGCGACGCTGCGGGTTCCAGCGAATCTTCTTCAAGGTGAGCAACTCGCACCTCCTTTTCTTCCGGGACCAATTCCGGTTGCGGTGTTTGGAGTTGAGTAGCCATTTTAGTTTCCTCCCAGATACTTATTCACATCTTTTTGCGCCGATCCCATGGCCCGCAGCAGACTGAGCTTGGCCAGGTTGTGCGCGAAGAGACTGGAAATATAGTTTTCATTGGCAGCCGCCACGTCCTGCTGCGCCTCAATAATTTCAAGATTGTTAGTGACGCCGTTCAGGAACCGGTCGCGGGCCTGGTCCAGCGTGCGCTGTGCGAGTTGGCTGTTTTTCTCTGCGACTTTTACCGCGCTGTCTGCGGCTTGCAGGTCGGTGAATGCGTTACGGACTTCATAATCAACGCGTCCCACTATGTCGGCGTATTCAGATTGCCGGCGGTCAAGCTGCGCGGAAGCGTCCTGGATATCAGAGCGAATACGTCCGCCGGTGAAGATAGGTAAGGAGACTGTGGCCACGACTGAGTAAGTTGCGTCCGACCGCGCCAGGTTAGTTCCAATGCTGCCGTAGTATCCGTTCACGCTCAAGCCCGGTGCGAGTTCAAGCTGAGCGGCGCGCTTGGCCAGTTGAGTAGCGCTGGCGGTGGCCGCGGCAGATTTGATGTCGGCGCGATTCTTGCCGGCCTGAGCAAGGGACGATGCAAGATCGCCTCCGCTCCAGGGCTGGTAACCAGCTTTGCTGATGGTATTGAACTGTTGTCCGCTGGGTAGGCCGATCAAACGTGCAAGGGTCAATTTGTCTTTGTCGAGATTTGCCGTTGCAACCGTCAGGCGTTGTTCGCTTGTCTGTTTTTGGACGGTGGCGCGGAAGCCATCAATTTCAGCCGCCAACCCGGAGCTAACACGATTGAGCGCCTGGGCTTCAAGTTCGCGCGCAGACTCCAGTTCGGCTTTCGCCGTTTCCACCCGCGCCTCACTTGATTGCACCTGGAGGTACGCAGTGCCGACGGCCAGCGCCACCACGTTGCCGGCGTCGTCCAGTTGTAACCGCTGCGCCTCTGCTGCCTGCTTCGAAGCGCGATATCGATACATGGAATCAAGGTTTAGGCCATTATCAGAAAACGTGAGATAACTTTCCTGATAACCAAACTGGCCGGTGGCGGCTGGGAGGCCGGGAATATTCAATCCAATGGCAACACGATTCAGGTTGTCAAGATTCTGGCGCAGAAGAGCAGAGACGCTGGGGACCATCGCGGAAAGAGCGCGCAAACGTTGCGCCTGCGCCTGCCGCAGCGACGCTTGATTTTCAATGACGCCAAGGTTGTAGCGGAGCCCGCGGGTGATTGCGTCAGAAAGCGAAAGCGCGATGGGATCACTGGACACCGTCCCCGTGGGCACGCTGCCTAAAAATGGATTCTGCTGCTGCCCCGCAAGCGAACTTGGAGTGGTGCTGTTAGCCGCTGGATTGATGGTTCGCGGTGTGGCAATGCTACCCAGTTCAAAGGATGCAGTGTTCTGCTGGGCAAAAGCGCGCAGCGGCAAAATTGAAGCGATGACGATGATGCTGTAAAGCGTTTTTGATTGCTGCCTAAACAATTTCATAGTTGCCCTCAGTGAGCTCCCGCGGACCCGCCGCTGCGATACGGCTTGGTCATCAGGGCCAGAACCAGGGTGCCCAGCGCCACCCAACCAAGCAAGTAAAAACAATCCAGCGAGCCAAGAAACGCCGCCTGTTGACTGGCCACGCCGGAGATCAGGCCATAAGCTTTTTGTGAAGCGTCGGCTGCGCTCGATCCCGCTCCGCTCAAATATTCCGTGATGGTTTCCAGCTTCTGATTGAAAATCGGATTGTTCGGAGTCAGTTGCTGCACCAGCACGCTGTGATGGAATTGCGTGCGGCGCTCCAGCATGGTGGTCATGAACGCCACGCCAAAACTTCCACCAAGATTGCGGAACAGATTGGTAATGCTGGACGCTTTGTTGTTTTTGTTCATCGGAAGATAGGAATAAGCCAGCGAACTGACCGGCACAAAGAAGAAGCCCAGGCCGACTCCCTGCAGCGCACGCGCCAGAGCATAAGCACGGTAGTCAGAGCCGAGGTCGAGCGAGGCGAAGCGCCACATGGACAATCCCACGAAGATCGACCCGAAAAGGATCAGCTTCTTCGCGCCTGTTTTCGGGATAAGACGAACAACAACCGGCGCCATCAAGACAATCACGAACGCGCCCGGACCAAGCACCAAACCCGCGTCGGTGGCGCTGTAACCATAGAGCGATTGGAGCACTTGCGGGATCAAAACGGTGCTGCCAAACAAGACGAAAAAGAAGCCGAAGTAGAGAGCGTTGGCCAGCGCGAAGTTGCGTTCACGGAATAGCTGAATCTCCACCACGGGATCGTGATGGCGCCACTCATAGGCTATTGACCCGACCAACGCAGCGATCGCAACGGCAAGGAATAGAACAATGAAGTGGCTCTCAAACCAATCTTCACGCTGGCCTTTATCGAGAACAATTTCCAGCGCGCCGAAACCAAGAGCGATGAGCGAGATGCCGATGTAGTCGATCTTCAGCTTGCCGCCGATCCTGGCTGCTTTTGCTTCTTCCACAAACTGGGGCGGATCAGAAACCAGCCTGTGAGTAAGGATCAAACTCACCAAACCAATTGGCACGTTGATAAAAAATACCCAGCGCCAGGAAAAGTGATCTGTGATCCAGCCACCCAGTGGCGGGCCAACCGCTGGCGCGGTTACGATGGCCATGCTGTAGAGAGCAAATGCCGCGGCGCGTTTGGCTCCCGGAAATGTATCTACCAGGATGGCCTGCTCAACCGGGGCGAGCCCGCCTCCACCGACGCCCTGGAGAATGCGAAAGAACACCAGCAAGCCCAGGCTGGGTGCTATGCCGCACAAAAAGCTGCTGGCCACGAACAGCGCAACGCAGGCCATGTAATAGTTCTTGCGCCCAAAGACACGGCTGAGCCAGGCGCTCAGGGGAAGCACCACGGCGTTTGCCACCAGATAACTGGTCAGCACCCAGGTGCTTTCGTCGTAACTGACGGCCAGCCCGCCGGCGATATGAGGAAGAGAAACGTTGGCGATGCTGGTATCCAGCAGCTCCATGAAGGTGGCAAGAGTAACCGTAATGGCGATGAGCCAGGGATTGATTGCAGGCTTGGTTGCGGTTTGTGCCGCGGAGGTGCTCAACGATCCTGAAAGTGCCTGCGTGCTCACCGGTCAGCTCCTTGTTTACGCCGTACACTTGCGGTTCTAAGAGATGCGTACGCTGTACGCATAGACTCAAAAAAATATATTTATTCGAATTGCCGGGTAACCGTTTCGATAACGATCTCTTTCATTCGTTCCGGGTCTTTCCAGGGATAGCACTGGCTGGTGGTAATCAACATGCTGGCGATTCCATGCATAGCCACACGAAGGACCTGGGCCGTCATTTCCACGTCCACTTCAATACCTTTTTCCGCCGCACACTCGCAGACGCCGGCGCGCAGCCGGTCCATGGCTCGCTGTCCGATGGCGACTTTGCGCTCGGCGACCGGACCCGGAGGCATCACGGTCATAAAAGTTACTTTGTAATGATTGGGATGGCTGAGATGAAAATCGACTATCGTGCGTAAAGAGCGGCGTAAACGCTCAAGCGCAGTTCCGGGCTGAAGCCGCGTCTCATCCAGCAGTTGGATCATGCTGTTGAATGTCTCTTCGCAGATGGAAAGCAGCAGCTCTTCCTTGTTCTCATAATGGCGATAGATTGCCATGGGCGAGCAGCCAATCTTGGAGCCGATGCGCCGCATGGAAACGCTCTCATAGCCTTCGCGCGCAAAGAGATCGCGTGCGGCATCGCGGATCTGGTCACGCAAGGGAGCGTGGGAACGACGAGGTTTGGTTCGTCGAGCACCGACAACGCGTTGGGTAGCGATGGGCAAAATACCAACTCCAGATATATGTTTACACTGTACACACAATAGATGTCAAGAAGGGACTTTTGAATTCATACAATTCGCCTCAACCGGGAGCTGTCCGGAGCGCAAAGGGGCGATTCACGCCAATCCACTTTTAATTGAGAGGTCTATACTTCCACCAACTCACCCCGTCCGTTGACTTCAATACGCTTTGAAGCATGCAGCGGCACGCTGAGTTGATAGCGAGTGTGGCGTAGTTCCCCGATGCGGACCAATGCTCCTTTTTCGACAAGGTCCACAAGGTCGCGCGTGGTGGTGGCTGGTGAGGCGCCGGTGATGGTGGCGTACTTGCCTGCGGAGAGTCCGCCTTTGAAGCCGTCGGGGCCTTCCTTGAACATACGAATCAATGCTTTTTTCTGTCTTTCATTTATCTGGCTCCGTAAGCGTTCAAACAATTTGGCTTTCTCGATCAGAAATTCGATCGTCGCAAGCGTCCGCTTTTGGGCTTCTATCGTTATGCCCGCAAACCAGGCAAGCCAACCGCTGATTTCAGTTCGCTTGTTTGCTGCTTCCAGCGCATCGTAGTAGCTTTTGCGTCGGGCAAGGATCGTCGCCGCCAGGGCGGTGAGTGTCGGCTGCCCTAGACTTTGCGCCAGCGCTTTCTCCGCGATCGCGCGCCCGATTCGCCCATTCCCATCCTCAAACGGGTGGATGCACTCAAAATAAAGATGTGCGGTCCCCGCCCTCGTTAATGCGGGCAATGGTTCCAGCCCTCCCGGCGCTGTCCGGTTAAACCAATCAACAAATTGCGCCATCTCTCTTGGCACCCGGGCCACCGGTGGAGCTTGGAAATGCACTTTTGTTTTCCCTAAAGGACCAGAAACAATTTCCATTAGCTCCCTGCTGGTGCGATAGCGGCCTATATCTGTAAGATCACGGCGTCCGCTCATCAACATGCGGTGCCAACCAAAGAACATTTCTTCAGAAAGAGGCGCGGCAAACGAGCGAAACAGATTGACCGTCATTTCTGCAACACCTCGCTCGGCGGGCCGAACGTTCCGTTTGTCGGCGACCAAGCCTAGCTGCCTGCGTATGGAAGATTGCACGCTTGTCCTGTCCAACACTTCGCCTTCAATTTCTGAAGTAGTTACCGCCTCAGTGCTCATGGAATCCACGGTGATCTGTTCGCGCTCGTCCTCGCCCAAGTGCATGACCGTGCCCGCGAGTTTGCCCCCGGCTATGAGAAACTCTTTTTCCGCCAAAGCCAGCCGGGCCGCTTCCCAGCGGAACTCAGGCCAGTCCGTTTTTTGCCAATTCCACGTCACGAATAGAAAAACTACCTATCGCTCATAATATAGGTAAATATGAGCGATAGCAAGCAGGGCTATCGCTCATTCCACGATCCAATCGCACACCGGAAGGATCGCGGCGACGGAAGAATAGACGTTGGCGGACCTTGCACGTTCAATGTCCTGTGGGCTGGAGTGTGGGGCGGAGCGGCCCTAAGCCTAGGATCGAAAATCCTTCTAAGAGTTGAAGATATGGTAGGCCCGAATGGACTCGAACCATCGACCTCTTCCGTGTCAATTTTCAATTCAATAACCTAAAACCCTTCGCTTGCTTTGCTTTTCCGAATCTCAGACCCCTAAAAACACATAAGAAAATGACGGTTTTGGTGACGAATTGGTGACGAGTTGCCGCGTATATTTCGAGGGAAGAATTTGTCTTGCATGTCCGGGGATTCCAGCCGCAGAAATTTAGCGAGGAATCCCCGGAGAAAAACAACTAACGGGCAGCGCCCGGTGAGCGAACACCGAACGCGCCCTAACCAAAGCACCTGATAAGGAGGCGACAATGGCTGCTCATAAGGGTACAGGCTCCCGCAAGAAACGTTCAAGATTTACCCGCTTTCCCGAAGTCCGGGGAAAGATCGTTTCAGAGGTCGAAGTTGACCCGGACGCTAACGCAATCCTCATTCTGTTTGACGACAACACCGCACTCGGTTTTGATATCGATTCAAACCATGTAGTGTTTCCTGAAATGTCAAACAGAAAAGCGGGTAATTGGAAACCCATCAAGAAATGGCCACCAATCCATAGCCCAATCCCCATGGTCAAATAGCCGTGGAAAAGTGAACCCGCCGAAAGGCGGGTTTTGTTTTGCAGTTTGCGGAACAGCGAAGCAGCCCAGCCTTAAGAGAATTCTAATAATTCTCGCCGTGATTGCATTCAAATTAAGGGATTGTTTAAATCTGGAAATCATCTACTCTGAATGCGGAACGTAAGCGAATGCCAGATAAAATAAAAGAGACTGCAAAGAAAGATGTCATTGAGACCGTACTCGATGATTTTCTATCCCGCCTTGCAAAAGAGAAATCGCTTGAAACCACGATCCTGCCAAAACTGAAGGAACTGGCAAAATCCAAAGATTTCTCAATGGAGAAACTGAAAGCCGCACTCTTTGCGGAGGATAAACTGTGATTAAAATACAGTCCCTCACGATCAAAGAATTTCGCGGTATTCGGGACCTCATCCTTGAACCTGACCGCAAAAATTTTGCCATATACGGCCCGAACGGAAGCGGAAAAAGCGGTGTTGTCGATGCAATCGAGTTTGTCTTAACCGGAAGCATCAGCCGGTTAATGGGAAGTGGAACCGCTGGACTCAGCGTCAAGAAACATGCGCCTCATGTCGATCAGCGCAATGCCCCTGATTTTGCTCAAGTGATTCTCAAGGCTTACGCTCCCTCGATCAATAAGGAATTCACGATTGAACGACGTGTGAGCAATCCTGATGCAGTGGTGATTACGCCTGACAATGATCCCCAAATCAAAGGCGTGGTGGAGGAACTTAAAAGGCATCCCGAGCTTGCTCTAACACGTCGTGAAATCATTAAGTACGTTCTCGCAGCACCTGGTGAGAGGGCAAAACAGGTTCAGGCCCTACTGAGGCTCGATCAAATTGAAACCATCCGGATAAATCTCAAAAAAATCCAGAACACCGCTAAGGCTGACAGCATTCGCAAAGAGCAAGAAGCAACAAGCGCACAGACACAGCTTCTCAGAGCATTGGGCCTGCCTGCTCTTAAAAAGGATGATGTATTAAAAGCGGTAAATGCCCGGAGGGGGCTGGTGGGTCTGCCGGATTTGGCGGAGCTTGATACGAACACCTCGATTAAAGCAGGCTTAGGGACCAGCACTCCTGCACCCAAGTCCAAGGTACCTAAAAAGCAGGCTGCATCCGATTTAAGCTCTCTGACTGGAAAAATCACCAAAGCGGAATCATCCACAGTGACGGCGAAGCGCAACGCAGTCACTCAAATCATTGAAAAGTTGTTGGGGTCTCCCTCGTTGCTGCAAAGTCTGCAACGCGAAGCATTTTTGCGGACTGGATTGGACCTTATCCAAGAAGAAAGTTGTCCCCTATGCGATACAGAGTGGGATTTACAAGAGTTGAAACAGCTGGTTAACAAAAAACTAGCTGAAGCAAAGCAGGCATCAGCATTGCGAAATCAGCTCACCTCTGACTCGCAGCCGCTCGCTTTGGAGTTGCGGGATTTGGAGACTCTCGCGAACACTGTAAGCAATTATGCAAAGCAGCTTTCATCGAGCACGACGGCGATTGATACTTGGTCAACAGAATTAAAAAGTCGCAGGAAGAAACTCACGGCTTTAGATCACCTTCCCAAAACGTTGGAAAATATTAAAGCTGAACTCCGCGTTGCGCCTGATGCCGTGGCAAAAGAACTGGAAGCGTTACAGCCCCTGATTGATGCAATCCCTGACCCGTCGCAGGAGGATGCAGCCAAAGAGTATCTGACGATCTGCCAAGAAAGGCTTGACGCTTTCCGAGAGGCAACCCGTCAATCCGAGAGATGCAAATCACAATTCGATATCGCCACCAAAGTGATGGATGCATTTAACGGTGCTGCAAATACAGTGCTAGAAAACATTTACAAAGAGGTGGAGGCCGATTTTAGTAAGTATTACCAGCAAATAAATGATGATGAATCCGCGTTTACCGGGAAACTGGAACCGTCTCAAGGCAGCTTAGATTTTAATGTGCAGTTTTACGGGCGAGGATTTTTCCCACCCGGGGCCTATCATAGTGAAGGGCACCAAGATTCAATGGGGATTTGCCTCTACCTAGCTTTGATGCGTCACACCTTGGGCAAGGGGTTCACTTTTGTTGTATTGGATGATGTCCTCATGTCAGTTGATTCCGGACACAGGCGGGAAGTGTGCGCAATGCTCAAATCCCAATTTCCCGACACTCAATTCATAATCACGACTCATGACGAAGTGTGGTTAAAGCACATGAGAACCGAGGGACTTATTTCCGGAAAATCAGCCGTAGAGTTTCAGAAATGGACGGTCGAAACGGGGCCAATCGTCTGGAATGATTTGGAAGTGTGGGACGAGATCAAAACAAATCTAGATGCAGGCAAAGTCAAAGATGCTGCAACCGTTCTTCGTCGGTACTTGGAATATATTTCTGGCCAACTTGCCGACAAATTGCGCGCTAAAGTCGAATTCAGAGGTGATTTGCGCCACGATCTGAGTGACCTTTTTGATGCAGTTGTTGGAGAGTGGCGGCGTTTACTGAATGATGGGATTCAAGCTGCTCGCTCATGGAGCAATAAAACGGAAGAAATCAAAATTTCAGAGATGCTGAAAGAGTTTAGTGCAAAAATCAAAGAGTCTGAGGGCGAGAGGTGGACGATCAATGTCGGAGTCCACTACAACGACTGGGCGAACTTTAGTAAAGAAGACTTTGCCCCAGTTGTTGAAGCATACAAGAAGTTACTTGAGACAATGCGTTGTCCTACTTGCCAGACATTCTTGCACGTCACTCCCGTAAAGGGTCACAAGGAAAACCTGCGTTGCAATTGTGGGGCAACCAGTATCAATCTGAGCAAGAAGAAATAAGAGATAATCTGTCATGAAGGGTTTTAAAGTCATTGTCATTTTGCCGGAAGGCAAGAAAAGTCACTTTGTCATTAAGGCAAATAATTTCGCGGGTGCAAAAGAATCCGTTGATGAGATATGCAGGCTCTATGCGAAAAAGGGACTCGTTGTCTCTCCTACAGCAAATTTCTTTGACGATCAGCAGCAACATGTTTCTCCTCCAAAGGATCATTTGCCAAATCTCACACCTCAACAGCGGTGCTGGTGCGGGTGGAAAGAACGAGGAGAGTGTTCGACTTGTCCTGACGAATTGAGTTTTGCGGATAACAAGAAAGCGGTCAAATAATATGTCTTCTGACGCGATGCAAAGCACGGTCAAAGGAGCAATAGAGGCGATTTACAAACCCATCGAGAGCATCGTTAAGACGCTTGCCGGTCCCGCTGCGGAAGAGATTGGGCTAAGCTTAAGAGACTCAGTTCAAGTGTGGCGACTTAAGAGACAGGTCCGGCTTTTTAAGCGAGTCGAGACAATCTGTGACGACGCTGGTATCAAACCTCAATCCGTCAAATTGTCGCTGCTGTTTGACGTTATGGAAAGAGCCACACTTGAAGAGGACGACGAGCTTCAAGATTTGTGGGCAAACCTGTTAGCAAATGCCGCTGACCCATGCGCTCAGGTCCGTGTGAGGACAATGTTCCCGGAACTGCTCCGGTATATATCGAAAGAAGAGGCGATTTATCTCAATGAGATGTTTGAGATAAACGAAATGGCTACGGGATATACCGGCAGGGAATTTCTCCCTGAGGTTGATGAGGAAATGGAAGTATCGCTTCCCCCCAAGCGGCTCGATGAGGTTTCGTATGACAATCTCAAGCGATTGGGATTAATTGTTGAGAATGAAGAGACGGTGCCCATCGTGCCACTCGGAGCCGGGGTGAATCAATATCGTTTTCTGTCCATTGAACGGTACAACATTTCATCTCTTGGGGTCGCATTTGTGACAGCTTGTCGGGTGCCCAAAATAGTGATTAAATCTTAATCGCTATGCCGATTACAAGTTCGGCTAGGTCGTTTTAGCTGAGTCCATGATATTGCTTGAGATACGAGACGAGCACTTCTTTCGTAATCTCAGCACTTAGTTTTACCGTGCCGATAGCGGCTCTTGGAGCATTCTTCTTTATCCACTCCATCACTCGGGTTCCCATTTTCTTTTCGCCATCTGCGTTCTCAGCCTCAGTCAGTTCTTTGAGATCATCATCAGTCATTCCCGTTTGCTTGAGGACCTCATTCAATTGCGCTCGGTTTCCAACATTGATGACATTCTGCGTAAAACTAGTGCTGATCTGTGACTGTCCGGATGCGAAGATATTTGTCCCGCCAAAAATATTAGCAGTAACACTTCGTTCAACTTGAGCGATTGCTGCGGGTGTGACTGTGGTCAACTTCTCAACACTGCCAAGTTCTGCCTGAATTTCGAGTGCCATATTTAGAGTTCGGGTGCGTATAGTATCCAAAAGCTCAATGAGAAGACTCTTGGGAATTTGCTGCCAAGCAAGAACTAACGAATAACCTTGATAAATTTTCCTGGAATAATACACGACCAAGTTGGCAGGCCACTCGTACATTATCATTCCATTGTCAGAAGTGGTCGTCATGTGTTCGTATGAACTCACTGACTCCAGCAAATAGACCGTCTCCGCAAGCTCCCTATGTCTTTCTTCGAGAGATATTGGCGGAATGATGTAATTTTGTAATCCAGAACCAAAAGGTCCGTTGAAGTGCCCCCGCGCCCCGACGTTTGCAATGCGATATTCAGGCAGGTTTTCTTTTGACTGATAGCCGTTCAGCTCCTGATTCGCCCATGTTCTGAGCCGCTCATTCTTGAGCTTACTGCCCAAGACAATACAGTTTCGCAAGAGCACTGCCAATGATTGTTTGTCATCGGTGGCGAGTTCGATGATTTCATCGAGAATCATGTTTCTCTCTGGATTATAATTCGGAGCCTATGAACACTAACAGCATTGTTGACGAACTAACCCAGCAGCGGGACCGCATCTCCGCTGCTATCACAGCCCTGACCGTGACCAACCATACAAAGCAGGTCGTTTCGTCCGCTGCCCCCCAGACGGGGCAAGATGAGTGCTGCTGGGAAAGGACGCATATCTCGGGCCATGAAAGCGAGATGGGCGAAAGCTAAAAAAGCCGGGGAAAAACGCATTGTGACCCTTGTGCCAATACCGACCGAATTGCCCCGGTGGGTGGGTGACCTCTTACAGAAAATGATTTTCATCGCTGCTGAGGAAGCAGAGCCAGCAATTGCCTTCAATCTTCACAAACTTTAATCCGTCAACGGCGGCAGCTATTATGGAGCAGCGGCATTTACCCGACGAAGAGATCGAACAGGCAGTAACTCAGTTCATTGAATTGCTCTGTTTTCCATTTCGTCAGCTCAAACCAGGGGAAGACCCGAAGCCGATTTTTGCGCTGATGCTCCGGGCGCTTGAAGATCCGGAAGGACTCAAGCGTGATTTGATTGCTCACGCTCGTTCGCAAGACCCGGAAAAGATCAAAGCTGATATATCGGCGCTTGCTGATATGGTACGGTCACCACGAAAATTCATTGCGGATCTTGTAAAAGATTCTGTTCCTGCCGGCACACCGGGCAAGCGTCCGCAAATTACCGAAGCGAAAGAGCAGCAGATGATACAGCTTGGACGGTCACTCTTGCCCGCGGCTGAGGCTCTTATCCATCTTCGCCAATCGGCAACAAAGAGAAGCATCAGGGACAGCGTGGAATATCTGGCAGCAGATTTCCCGGAGCAGGCCCAGCTTTTATTGGCTCATTTGAATGCTGTGGAATCATTCTTCTCTCAAAAGATCACCCAGCCGAAGTCTTCAGCCGCAAAGTCAAAGAAGCTGGTTTTTCAGGTACTGGCGATGCACTTCGGCATTACTGCATCTTACGCGGAAAGATGGCTTAGCCCTTCACTCAAGAATTCACAGCGCGTATCCCAAAAGCTTTAATATTAAGCTGGCCCATTTAAGCCTTCGAACATTTGAACCAGCGGCTCGACTGTCATAAACATTTTTTCGAAATCTGTCCTGGTATATTTTTTCCGGTCTTCGACTGGCACGTTTTTGAACTGTCCCAAAACATGCACCACTCGTTCCGCGAGGTGAGCATTCTGCGACTGCTCTTGTATCTGGAAGGACTCCTGAAACCGTTTTGCACTTTTGACATTTGTATCAATCCATCTCCAAACATTCGAGGACTCGAAATTGTTGGGCAAACGTAGTTGTGAAAATTGCTCTTTCAATTTCAAAAAGAAGGCGCGAAATTTAGGATTCAGATCGTCTTTAATTTTCAGTTTTAAAGATCGGAACTCGACGCAATCCGCACATTGGCACTGCTTGTCATCGGCCCAATTCCATGCTGTTTCGGTCGTATGTTCTGCTCGTCTTACTTTTAAATCCTCATATCTGACAACCTCCCACTCGCTCAAACTTTCAATAGCGGCAGCTTGTTCGAACGCAGCCCGAATATCACTAAAGAGTTGGTCGCATTTGTGGTTGAAGTCGGCAATGGTTCCGCTGCTGAAACTGAATCTTTCCACTTCGGTAATCCTGCGTATCAAAAACTGGAAATTCTGTCGAGCCTCTTTTATTCGCGCCACTTTCGGCAATGCTATGCAATCAAGCAGGAGTGGTCGCAGCTTTCCCAATATTGATGGAAAATCGTTTACTATTTGTGTGGTCTCAAGTTCTGCTTGAATTCTATTTAGCACCGCGTTTTCGTCTTGCAGCCAACGATTGGAGAGCAGTCCAGGATTAGCCGCATTTTCATGAAGTCGTGCAATTGCCTGTGGCAGATGAACCGTCAATCGCTGTCGAAACTGAGAAGACGATTTAAAAACCCAATACAGTCCATTATTAAGGGACTTTTTATACTGTCGCACCTGGTCAATTTTGCTAACATCTGCATCATGGGGGAGCAGAGCTTCAGAGAAATACAGCATCACTGGTCGGCCAGAATTTCTAAATCGTTCGACTTCTTCTATGGTTCCAGATGGTGCTACACCTGTAGGACTGCCAATGCTTTTCCAGAAAATAGCTATTAAGAGATCACAGCGATCAACAAGTTGTCGGTTTATGACACCTTGTGGTCTATCACCGATTTCAGGAAAAGCGTGAGTGTCCCAATAAATTGCTTGCAATACTGTATTCTCGGTGTGCGAGTGTGCAGCGTTCCAAGCGTCGATGACATTGCGAGCCACCTGAATCTCTCGTTTGACATCCGATGGACCCGCCAAAAGGATTTCGATTGCATGAGCATTATTTCGCATTTGTGTCCCTCACATCACGGCCATTAACGTCCTGTGTTTCAGTGCCGACTTGCTCCAGCCCTCGCGGTTTGATGTCAGTTTTTTCTTTTATGTTGCCAGAGCAGCTAGTTTGTTTCTAGTTAGTCTATCCCCTCTATTCCGCGTTACACGGTTACTCATCTGGTTTTCAGACTGAGTATGCGAAACCCGCATGAAATCAGTGTTTGCGAAAGCACTAGAACGGAGTTGACCGTCTCGGAGCATCCTGGTTGCGCATCGGCATGAGAACGGCATCCAACGCCCGCCCAGCCGACGGCCAGTCCGACTACAGCGTAACACCGAAACACTCACCCCTGTTTCGCGGCGAGACTGCGAGACTGGGCTAATCCTGCGTTGCTAGTTTCTTCGGTGGGATCGTGGTCCAGCCCTTATCTGTCGGCCACATGATAAGGAGAAAGCCACAATGCCACAGGGGAATGCGGAACGTCGCGTTACAATGTAACTCCGCCAAATATGCAGCAACACAATTTGGGACACTTCCACGCAGGATTAGCTCAGTACCGAGACTGCGGAAGCTCAGGCATTCCCCCTCTCTGTGGTAAAAGCCGCAACCCCCGTAAACCCTGGTGCGGACGAGTAGAGGTAATTCCCGGAACGTTCCCGCACCACGTCCTCATGAGGTAGGAACCAGGTTAATCCTGCTTAATCGCGTCCTGGTGCGGACGAGGTAGAGGTGATTTCCGGAACGTTCCCGCACCACGTCCTCACGAGGTGGGAACCAGGTGGAATCCTGGTAATTCGCATCCTGGTGCGGACGAGGTGGACGCAATATCCGGAAACCGGTCCGCACCACATCCGCACGAAGTGAGAACCAGGTGGAATCCTGGTATCGCGTCCTGGTGCGGACGAGGTGGGCAACGTCCGGAACGGTCTCCCACGGGGTCTGTACGAGGTGGGAACCAGTCTGGAATTCCTGGTTAAACCGCGCCGTGGTGGGGACAAGGCAGACGCAGTATCAGAAACATTTCCCGACAAATCACCTTTCGTAATTCATCGAAAACTGATTCGAATACGCTCCGCTGCATTGCTGTACTAAATCCCACAGAAAATCACGGTCAATTCGAATTCTCTCGCTGCAATTCCTCAATACATACTGCGCCCGGTTATCGTGCAGTTCGGAACACGATTCGAAACACATTCGAAAAAGGTTTTCGAAAACGAGCACAGATGGCTATACTTCCAATCGCGGAAAAGCAAGGCAGGCCAATCCAGTCAGGAGGCTGGCAAGAATTGGCCCGCAAACGATACCAGAAAGGAAGTATTCGCAAACGCGGTACGCGTAATCCAGTTTGGGAGTTGCAATGGTGGACGGACGAAATTCGAACGGATGGCAGCTTGGGACGGAAGCGAGAATCGAAAGTTCTCGGATTCGTTTCGAGCATGAACAAACGGCAGGCAATGAAAGTTGCCGACGAATTCTTACGCCCGCTCAATCTCGGAAAGATCACTCCATTTTCCACAGTTCTTTTTCGAGACTTCATCGAAAAGCATTTTGTTCCAAATGCTTTTCCAACTCTGAAAACGTCAACCCGGAAACGCTACCAAAGCACTCTAAAAACTCACTTGCTCCCTGCATTCGGAGATTTACGTCTTTGCGATTTGCAAAGGGTAGAAATCCAAGCGTTCGTACTTCGGAAAATGGACAAAGGGCTGAGCTGGGAAACCGCAGACCTCTTGCGGAACCTGCTCTCCAAAATTTACCGATGCGCGAAAAAGTGGGGCTATTTTGCAGGCGACAACCCGGCATCGGAAATCGATTTGCCGCAGAAAAAACCAGTCCGCGAAAAATGCGTTCTCATGCCGCCACAGATAACAAAGCTGCTGGCGATCCTGAGAGAGCCATTTCGCACAATGGTCCTTGTCGGTATACTCACGGGCTTACGAGTTGGAGAAATTCTCGGATTACGCTGGTCGGATGTGAATTTTGGTTCAGCGCAACTCCGGGTAAGCCAGAGATGTTATCGCGGCGAGATGGATTCGCCAAAAACAAGAGCGAGTCAGAGAACCTTACCGCTCTCGCCCGAGTGCATACAGGCACTCAAGCAATTGCAGGCGGGTTTTCGGCCAGACCAGAAAGACACTCTGGTTTTTCACACCAGCAAAGGCACACCTTACAGCGATACGAACATTCTGCATCGGGAGTTAAAACCTGCTGGGCAGAAGATCGACGCGCCCTGGCTGAGTTGGCACACTTTCAGGCGTACACACGCAACGCTCTTGCAGCTTGCAGGTGGCAGCTTGAAAGATGCGCAAGCGCAGTTAGGCCATTCCAGACTTTCAACCACTCTCGAAATTTACACAATCCCGCTTCCCGACCATCAACGGGAGGCAGTCCACAAACTTTCTCAATTGGTGACCAATAGTGACGAGTTTGCCGAAATTGCGGAGGGACTGCCGATGCCTACCCAGCAGATTCAATGAGTTAAGTGGTAGGCCCGAATGGACTCGAACCATCGACCTCTTCCGTGTCAAGGAAGCGCTCTAACCAACTGAGCTACGGGCCTAGAGATACAGGATGGCGTCACTCATTCTAACACTTCCGGGCGAGAGTTCGGCCAACTCCCCCGAAAAAGCCGGCGTGGCACATCGCAAGAACCTTGGTAGACTGGCCCATTGGTATGAGCACACTTCTTGTAATCGGCGATTCAGTGGTCTGGGGACAGGGATTGGCGCATGAGCATAAGACCGCGAGCATCCTGGCAAAGCATTTAGGCGCTGAGATGACAATGCTGGCCCATTCCGGAGCCAAAATTGGGATTCGAGACTCGTACACCGTCACCATGCCATCCGCCGAGATTCCTTGTTTCTTTCCGACGATCCTGCAACAGCTACAGGAGTTCGATGGCGATCCCGCGAGCGTGCAATGGGTGCTGATGAATGGCGGC
>DASXJO010000536.1:0-3050 GCA_036497385.1 Candidatus Angelobacter sp.
CTTCAGTGTTCATGCCGGGTTGCAGCCGCCCATTCAGACGCCCTTGGTCGCGGGCTCCCATATAAATTTATGCATCTGCAGGCCCAGGCGAACGTTCAGTCCGTCTGCCAATATCCACTCCGCCAAAATGCGAGGATCAAGCTGGCAATTGGAGGTATCGCGCTCCGCGCTTGGGCTCTTCAGAAACACCGGCGAAAACAAAACCGCCCCCGCTTTGTGTTCTAACCCGTGCTGGCGAGTGAAGTCTCGCGCGAACTCATAGTCTGTGCGATCGGCCAATACAAACTTGATTTCGTCGGCAGGAGTGAGGACCTCCAGATTGCTCATGCGAAACGTTCCGCCTTCGCCTGAACCGGGGCACTTCACGTCCACGATCTTGTGGACCGCAGGCGGCACACGCTCCAGCGGACGTTCGCCGCTTGTTTCAAGCAGCAGCTTATATCCGCGAGCGAGCAGGCGCTCCATCACCGGGACCAGTTCACGTTCTTGCAACATGGGCTCGCCGCCGGTGAACTCAACCAAGCCAGCCGGTGCCAGCTTAAGCACTTCACATTCGACTTCTTCGGGCGACATCTTCTTGCCCCCGCTGAACGTGTATTCGCTGTCACACCATGCGCAACGCAGATTGCAAGCCGCAAGCCGGACAAAAATACAGGGAACGCCCGCGAAAGACGATTCTCCCTGAATAGAACGATAGATTTCGATGATCTGCATGTGCTGGAAGAACACAGCCCAGAGCGGCCGTGCTCCAAAGTTTATTCCGAATAGCGCGCAGTCGTGGTGTCAGTTTCCCAGATAGTGACGTCCTTCACCGCAACGCGACCGCTGGTAATTGATTTCAGGCGGCCATTCGTTTGATCGTAAAAATATTTTGCCAGATTCTCCGCCGACGGGTTCAGCGCAATAAAAGGCTCGATCTCATTCAGCATCTGGTGGTCCAGCCGGTCAATCACATGCTTCATGACCTCTTTCAGGTCCTTAAAATCCAGCAGCAGTCCGGCTTTATCCAGGGTTGGCCCCGTCAGCGTGACACGCACCTTGTAATTATGCCCATGCGGGTTCTCGCATTTCCCTTTGTAATCGCGCAGGTAATGCCCTGCGGCAAATGAATCTTCGACAGTAACCTCGTACATCCGCTCCCCTTATACCGTACCGTACTCCACGGCCATTCTTTATTGTAAATGCTGTGGGTTGAACGCGGAAACAGAGGCGCTTGGCGCGCCTGTGTCGGTTTATTGCCGATCCGATACATTGCTCGATGGGACAGTAAAAAACCCGTCAACCTCGGCAATGTCTTTGGTCCTTTTGTAGGCAGGCAGGCTGTCAATAAAAGTCTTTCCATAGCGCTGTTTCAAAAGCCGATTGTCCAGCAGCGCGAGCACGCCGCGATCTTTTACTGAGCGGATCAGGCGGCCAAAACCCTGCTTCAGCGAGATCACCGCCGCCGGAACCTGGTATTCGAAAAATGCATTGCCTCCGGCCGAGTTAATGGCGCCGATGCGCGCGGCGACCACCGGATCGTTGGGCACGGCAAATGGCAAACGGTCGATAATCACACAGCTTAGCTGCTCGCCCTGCACGTCAACTCCCTGCCAGAATGACGACGTAGCAAACAGCACCGCATTCGGCGTAAGACGAAACTCTTCTAGCAGCGCGTTCTTGGGCGCCGACCCTTGCAACAACATGGGGAATGGCAGTTCGCCAAGCAGACGGTCATGGATGTCATGCATCTGCGCGTAGCTGGTAAAGAGACAGAAAGCTCTGCCTTGCGTGATATCGAGCAGGCGGCGGATTTTATCTGCGGCGGAGCGCCCGAACTGGGTTGAACGCGGATCAGGCATGTCCGGAGGAACGTAAAGAATCGCCTGCTTCGCATAATCAAAGTGCGACGTGACGATCATCTCACGCGCGTGCTCCAGGCCTACGCGCTGACGTACATAGTCAAAGTTTCCGCGATCAGGGTTGCCGGCAACTGCCAGAGTGGCGGACGTAAGCACGGCAGTTTCAAGGTTCTCAAACAGTGTCTGCTTCAGGATTTGCGATACGTCAATGGGCGTGGCTTGCAGCACAATATGGGTCTGCCCACCACGCGTGCGACGGCCTTCACCGCGATACTCAATCCAGAAGACCGTGTTCTTGTCCGTTGATTCCAGGATGAACGCCAGTTGTGCCTGCAACTCCTGCGTGCGACGGGAAAAACCAAAAACCTCTTCCGGCTTTTGCGGCAACAGCTCAAGCTCAGCCAGCACGCGGGCTAGCGACTGCATGACGGAATCGTAATCATCGCCATGCTTTTCCAGAAATCCATCGCGGTTGGTGAATGCTGAGCGGCCCTCTCCCGGCGGCAGCAACCCAAAGAAGAATCGCGAACGCTCGCGCAGCTTGGCCAGCGCAGTGATTACACCTGGCGAAATAGCTTTCTTCTGCTGCAGCGTGACTTCAATATCGCGCGCCAGCTCCTCAAATCGCAGGTTGCTCACGCTGACGCCAAAATAGCTTCCCGCCACATCTTCCAGTTCATGCGCTTCGTCAAAGATTACAGCGGAGAAATCCGGCAGAACGCCCGCATCCGGTCCGCCCGACTGACGAAGCGAGAGGTCGGCGAAAAAAAGATGGTGATTCACGATGATGATGTCGCTCTCTGCGGCGCGGCGGTGCATCTCCGTGATAAAGCAGCGGTCCCACTGCTGGCATTTCTGTCCGGTACAGCGCTCGGTGCGGGCGTCGAGCTTTTGCCAAAGCTGCGCGTTTTCAGGAAGGCCCTTCAGCTCGGCGCGATCACCGCTCTCGGTCGTTCCTTCCCATTCGGCGATTTGGCGGTACTGCTCAATCTCCTGCAGCCCGCTCAGGACCGGCTGGTTGGTGAGATCGTAAAGCTTTTGCCGGCAAAGATAGTTATTGCGGCCTTTCATGTAGCAAACGCGCAGTTTACCCAGATGTCGCTCCAGGAATGGGATATCCTTGAAGAAGAGCTGTTCCTGCAGGTTCTTGGTGCCGGTGGAGATAATCACGCGTTTGCCGCTGCGGATCACCGGCAGCAGATACGCCAG
>DASXJO010000537.1:0-3885 GCA_036497385.1 Candidatus Angelobacter sp.
GCCGAAGAGATTGGTGTCCATCCATCCACGGTAAGCCGGGCAGTCGCCAGCAAATACGTTCACACTTCGCAAGGCGTGTTTGAGTTGCGCTACTTTTTCTCTGAAAGCGTGCAGGGCCCTGAAGGCGCGGGCACATCGCTACTGATCCTGAAGCGTCGCGTAAAGAAACTGATTGAAGAAGAAGATCCGGCACATCCACTCACGGACGATCAGATCACGCGCGTCTTGCAATCGCAAGGCATCCAGGTGACTCGGCGCACGGTGGCAAAATATCGCGAAGACATGAAGATACCCAGCACGCATCAAAGGAGGACCAAGAGCTAAGTCGGGAAGCGCGGCCACATCCGAGCCGGTGCTCCTCGGGCAGACGTTACAAAAGCCGCCTGAACCCCGTGCCGTAACTCCCAAGCACCCGGCAGACGACTCTCAGTTGGACCCAATTCAGGAGGGAGTCAATGAACGTCGAATACACTGGCCGCCAGTACGAGATCACTCCTATCACCCGCAAGCAGGTCGAAGGCGGGCTTGAAAAAATCCAGAAAATCCTTGGTACATTTGAAACGCACGTGATCCTCTCGGCGGAAAAACGCCGCCACATCGCGGAGATCACCATCACGGTGCGCAATCATGCCCCGATCGTCGGCCTTGCTGAGGCCCAGGAAATGATTACGGCCATTGGAGGAGCGATGGACAAGATCGAGCGCCAGGCCGTGAAGTACAAGACGCGATGGAAGAGCAAAAAACGCCAGGCGCGCAAGAAGATGGAATTTGCCGGCGACTCGCAACAGGAGACCACCATCGCCATTGCGGTGAATGGGGATCTGATGACGGCGGTGCCGGTCAAGGTCCATAGTTTTCCCGGCCGAGTGAAAATCACTGAGACTCATGTGATCAAAAGCTCTGATTCAGTCTCATACAAGCCTTTGACTTTGGAAGAGGCGGTAAAAGAAGCTGAATTTCGCGACCGCGAAGTGTTTGTTTTCCGCGATCTGGAAGGCCGCGTGAAGGTGCTGCATCGCAAGCGCGATGGCAAGATGGAACTGATCGAAGCGCCGTAATTCACGTTTGCTATCCAAATCGTCCCATTTACGTGGGCTGTAACAATTTAGATATTAAACCCGCTGAGCTCAGGCCCAGCGGGTTTTGTCATAGCTCCACGTTTACTTAAGTCTCAAGCTGCGGGGCGCTTCTGCTGGGCTCCCGCGCTAAATAACTCGATCATTGCACGGTTGAACGCCGGGATGTCATCAGGCTTTCGCGCGGTCACCAGATTACCGTCAGTGACTGCTTCCTCGTCGACCCATTCCGCGCCAGCATTGCGGATATCGGTTTTGAGGGAAGGCCACGAAGCAATCCTGCGGCCGCGCGCCACGCCGGCTTCAATAATCGTCCATGGGCCGTGGCAGATCGCCGCCACAGGTTTCCCAGCGTCAAAGAACGATCTTACGAATGTGACTGCCTTCGGGGCCATGCGAAGTTTATCCGGGTTGATCACGCCGCCGGGAAGCAGTAAAGCGTCAAACTCGTCCGGCTTAGCATTATCAAGTGTCAGATCTGCCGGAACTTCCTTACCCCATTTCGTCATGTCCCAGCTTTTTACGGGACCTTCTCTCAGGGAGACTACTTTCGTTTCAGCTCCGGCTTTGTCCAGAGCCTCACGGGGTTTCAATAGTTCCACCTGTTCAAAGCCATCGGTTACCAGGATAGCTACCTTCTTACCTTTCAGATTCTCATTGGCCATTTAGAATTCCTTTCATAAAAATGCGGCGGAATACAATCCGCGTTGTTGTTTTCGAGAAATGCTTATCCGGACGAAAGACCCGCGCCGGTGTGCAAGCCGGCGCGGTCTGCAATCAGTTGACAATGCGACTAAGCCGCGGCGCTTGCTCCATTTGCCCAGGGATCAAGAACAACCTTGGTGCAGTGGTCTTGCTTGTCGCGGAAAATTTTGTACATTTCTGGCGCCTTATCAATCGGCACTCGATGGCTGACCACGAAGCTGGGATCGATTTCGCCGCGCTCCACCCGGTCGAGCAGAGGTTTCATGTAGCGCATCATGTGGGTCTGGCCGGTCTTCATGGTCAGTGCCTTGTTCATGTACTGGCCCATCGGCATTTTGTCGATGAATCCGCCGTACACGCCGGGCACCGAAACGGTGCCGCCCTTGCGGCACGCCATAATGCACTGGCGCAGAACGTTTGGACGGTCAGGCTGCATACGAAGAACCTGCTTGCCGCGATCCATCATCCAGATAGGCCCGTTGTAGTGCGCTTCCATGCCGACAGCGTCCATGCATGAGTCAGGCCCAATGTTGCCCGTCATGTCTTTGAGCAACTGGACAACATCATCCACTTCTTCATAATTGATGATTTCCGCTCCAGCTTGTTGCGCAAGCTGCAGGCGATATGCAAAGCGGTCAATGGCAATCACGCGCTCAGCGCCGAGCATGAATGCGCTCCGAATTGCGAACTGCCCCACAGGGCCGCAGCCCCAAATCGCGACGGTGTCGCCGGGCTGTATGTTGCAGTTTTCAGCGCCCATGTAGCCGGTGGGGAAGATGTCTGAGAGGAACACGGCTTTTTCATCGGGAATTCCGGCGGGAATCTTCAGCGGACCCACATCAGCAAACGGCACGCGGGCATACTGGGCCTGGCCTCCCGCATAGCCTCCCATCATGTGGGTATAGCCGAATAAGCCTGACGGCGAATAGCCCATCAGCTCTTCCGCCATCCAGTAGTTGGGGTTGGAATTGTCACAGCAAGACCACAGTTGCTGCTGACAGAAGAAGCACCGCCCGCAGGCAATAGTGAAGGGCACTACCACGCGGTCGCCCACTTTCAGTTTCTCGCGGTTTACGCCCGCGCCAATTTCCACGACTTCACCCATAAACTCATGGCCCATAATGTCGCCTTGCTCCATGGTGGGCATAAATCCATCATATAAGTGCAGATCAGAACCGCAGATGCACGTGCTGGTGATGCGGACAATCGCGTCACGGGGATTCAGGATTGTGGGATCCGGTACCGTCTCAACACTCATTTTTTCCGTGCCCATCCAGCAAACTGCTTTCATGATGCCCTCCTTCTGGCTTCTGCGATATCGGTAAGGTTTCCTTCACCCTTGATGGGATCATCGGGGTTGATGAGGCGCGCGGCGGCTGCGACTGCGGAACGCGGACCATGCGATTGGCCTTCAATGGTGGGAATTTCGCCCGCTTCGATCAGCGCCTTCAGACGGCGCAGATCCTGCCGCATCATGAAACTGGGATCCTTGCCCAGAAGTTTTGAAAGAGCGCCGCCAAGGGCTCCTGCAGGCGGTTGATAAACGACAACCACGGTGATGATGGTTCCACGGTTTGCCGGCGCATTGCGGAATTTAACAATACCGTCAACGTATATTTCTGATTCAGGCAGGGAACGCCAGGCAATCACGTCGCCTGCGCGATCAAAAGCAATTTCCGCATCCCAGGTAATTCGCTTGCCGAAAGGACCAATCGCCGTCCACCTTGAGCGGCTTTCCTCCAGCAGGGTAACGGATTCCAGATGGCGCATGAAGAGCGGCAGGTTTTCAAACTTGCTCCAGAACTGGTAGGCATCTTCCGGAGTACAGTTCAGCAGGATGCTGCTCCGTGCAATCAGCTCCCGCCGGCGTCCGCCGACTTTTGCGCCCGCATATGACAGAAGGCCGCCGGCTGTTGCAATGGCAACGCCGGATTTGGAACGTTTAGACAATCCTATTAAAGCAAGCGCGCCCCCGGTGATCAGCGCACTCCAGCGGAATGCAGTAGCTCTCCGGTGATGGCGGCCTTGAGCATTCCGTAAGTGAATGCGTGCAGCTTCGCTCATAAGAACACAACCTTTCCTTTGGAATAATCAGTCAGATGCG
>DASXJO010000538.1:0-4078 GCA_036497385.1 Candidatus Angelobacter sp.
CGGAGAAAGCAAGGGCAAGGGTGCTGAATGCTGATTGCTGATTGTGGTTCGCAGCCATTGACCTATGTGAGCCTCACTTATTACTCTGGGATTCATGGTCAAAGCGGTGCAAGCAGGGCAAGTATGGCGCAGTGACGAGAACGGTGATAACTTTCTTGTCACCAAGGTGTATGGCGAATTGTTCACCCAATACGCCATGTTGCGTCCAGCCAAAGTCAGCGCCCCGGATGCCGAAACCATTCGCGTGAAAATCACCAAGGACGATAGCGGCATGACCTTGCCGGGATACACTTTCACCCAGGACTCGCAGGATTTTTGATTCGCCCAAAGACTCCAACTAAATGCTTGAAAAAATCATTGCTGCCCTAGCCGGGTTCATCATCGCCGTAATCTCCAAAGCCGGATATCTCGGCGTGATGCTGCTGATGGCTATTGAGTCGGCGTGTATTCCATTGCCATCAGAGATCATCATGCCGTTTGCCGGGTACCTGATTTACAAAGGGCAATTCAATTTGCTGATGGCGGCAACCGCGGGCGCGATCGGTTGCAATCTAGGCTCAGTGATCGCTTATGAAATTGGCAATTATGGCGGACGCCCGCTGATTGAGCGGTACGGGTCTTATATCTTCATGGGGCGACATGAACTCGACATGGCCGAGCGCTTCTTTGCCCGCTTCGGCGCTGCCGCTGTCTTGATTGGTCGTTTGCTTCCAGTGATTCGGACATTCATTGCGCTGCCCGCGGGTGTTGCCCGCATGCCGCGTCTGCGATTCCATGTTTATACCTTCATTGGCTCATGGCCCTGGTGCTTTGTCCTGGCTTGGATCGGCATGAAGCTGGGCGAGCACTGGGACAAAGACCCACGCCTGAAGCAGTGGTTCCACCGTTTGGACGCGGTAATTATCCTGGTGCTTCTGGCGGGGATCACGTGGTTCGTATGGTCGCGCTGGAAAGGAAGGGTAAGAGTTGAGGCATAAAAGTTGGGCGACGGAGGTCCCTCGACTCCTCCTCGGCGAGCTTCGGAGTCGCTCAGGATTTCGCCTGCGGGCTCTCGCTTCGCTCACGCCCACAAACCGACTCAAGTTCGTCTGGTCTAAATGGAAAGGCCGTGTGCGGACTGCGGAAGCTTTCTGATGGCACCGCCAAAGCTTGCAGCGCTTGCCGGGCCTCAGTTCAGGTCAAATCCATATCCTTTTTACGCGCGCCTGCGCAAGGAACATCCCGTGATCCAAGTAGTGACTCCTGAGGGGCATCGAGCATGGCTGATTACGCGTTATGAGGATGCGCTGAACGCATTGAAGGACAAGCGGCTCTCTAAAGACATAAGGAATTTAGGCGAAAAACCTCCCTGGGTGCCCAAGTATTTCGAGCCGTTGGCGCGCAATATGCTCGATCTCGATGATCCTGACCATGCCCGGCTACGCACCCTGGTGCACAAGGCATTTACCCCTAAACTGATTGAGACTCTGCGTGCGTCCATTGAAGCCCTTTCAGAAGAACTGATCGAATTAGCCAGGCCGCGTGGCCGAATGGACTTAATTGCTGAATTCGCCTTGCCGCTACCAGTTGCTGTGATCTCACAAATGCTGGGTATCCCAAAGCCAGAGCAAGACAAATTCCATCGCTGGTCAAACATGATTGTGTCGTCCCAATCATCCAAATTCGGCGTCTTAAAGGCCATTCCCAGTGTGATTTCGTTTCTGCGCTATATTCGCCGGTTGGTCCGGCTGCGACAGGTTCGCCCTGAAAATGACCTTACTACAGCTATGATCCAGGCTGAAGAAGCGGGCGACAGGATGAGCGGGGACGAGATGCTCTCGATGATTTTCTTGCTTCTGATCGCCGGCCATGAAACAACGGTCAACCTCATTGGAAATGGAATGCTGGCGCTTCTTACACATCCGGAGCAAATGAAAGAATTACGGGGCGACCCTTTGTTGGTTGCGTCCGCGGTGGAAGAGATGCTCCGCTTTGATAGTCCTCTGGAGATGGCCACGGAACGTTACACAACGGAAGAGGTTGAATACAGCGGAACCGCGATTCCGTCCGGGGCCAGGGTTTATGTAGTGATAGCTTCAGCGAATCGAGACGAACAGCAATTCGAGCGCGCAGACCAGTTCGATATCACACGGACGAATAACCGGCATTTGTCCTTTGGGATGGGGGCACACTACTGTATGGGCGCTCCGCTGGCGCGGCTCGAAGGGCAAATCGCCATCACAGCATTGCTGAAGCGAATGCCGGAACTGCGTCTGGCCGTGCCATACAACGAAATTAGCTGGAAGCCAGGGTTGATATTGCGGGGAGTTAAAAGGCTGCCAGTGGAATTTTGACCAGGTGTGTTTAGCATTCAAAGTTTGCAAAGCTCGCTCCGATACGAGAAGATACTAAGTTTCCACAAACGTCTGCCTAAAGGCACGCGTCCCGGCTCGCCGGGTCGCTAGACGCTGATACTGCTAGCGGCTCAGTTTAAACTGACCCGCTACCCAAGGACGGTTCCGTATTAATGGCTTCTTCTGCTGCTGAAAAGACGACTGCAACCAAAATAGCTCCTGCCCGTGGCAAGCTGGGCGTAATGATTGTCGGCATGGGGGCCGTTGCCACCACGTTTGTTGCCGGCGTTGAGGCCATTCGCAAGGGAATCGCCAAGCCCATTGGATCGCTCACGCAAATGGGGACTGTCCGGCTGGGAAAGCGCACGGACAATCGCGCACCTAAGATCAACCAGTTTGTCCCGCTGGCCAACTTGAAAGACCTGGTTTTTACCGCCTGGGACATTTTTGAAGAAGACGCCTATGCGGCCGCCATGAATGCCGGCGTGCTGGAAAAAGATTTGCTCAACCAGATCAAGCCCTTCATGAAGTCCATCAAGCCGCGCAAGGCCGTATTTGATCGCAATTACGTGAAGCTGCTGGATGGCAAGCATGTGAAGAAAGGCAAGAACAAGCGCGATCTGGCGGAGCAGTTGCGCGCTGACATCCGCGACTTCAAGAAAAGCTCCAAGGCCGACCGGCTGGTGATGATCTGGTGTGCCTCGACTGAGACGTTCACCAAGCAGAGCGCAGTTCATGAATCGTTGGACGCGTTTGAGCGCGGGCTGAAAGCGAACGATCCCAATATTGCGCCGTCAATGATCTACGCCTATGCGGCGCTGATGGAAGGCGTTCCGTTTGCCAACGGCGCGCCGAATCTTACTGTGGACATTCCGGTAATGTTGGAGCTTTCCAAAGCCAACAATGCGCCCATCGCGGGAAAAGATTTCAAAACCGGCCAGACGCTGATGAAGACCATTCTTGCGCCGGGCTTCAAGGCGCGCATGATCGGCATGAACGGCTGGTTTTCAACCAATATCCTGGGCAATCGCGATGGAGAAGTGCTGGAAGACCCAGGCTCCTTCAAGACCAAGGAAGAATCCAAGCTTTCCGTGCTGGATCGAATTCTCCAGCCGGAGTTGTACCCCGATCTTTACGGGAACATCCATCACAAAGTCCGCATCAATTACTATCCGCCGCGTGGAGACAACAAAGAAGGCTGGGACAATATCGACATCTTTGGCTGGTTGGGCTATCCCATGCAGATCAAGGTGGATTTCCTGTGCCGCGATTCGATTTTGGCGGCGCCGATCGTGCTGGATCTGGTGCTCTTCCTTGATCTGGCTAAGCGTAGCGAGGCATTGGCTGGTCTGGGCGTACAGGAATGGCTGAGCTTCTATCTCAAGTCGCCCATGACCGTGCCGGGGCTTTATCCAGAGCACGATTTGTTCATCCAACTGATGAAGCTGAAAAACACTTTGCGACATCTGCGGGGTGAGCAGCTAATTACCCACCTTGGGCTTGAGTATTACGATTAAGCGGAGAACGCCGCTGCGGAGCCCTGCATCAGACTTAATTATGAGGCTGCTGCTCTGGGTTGTGAGTCTCGCGTTCGCACTGCTGCTATTGGGCCCCGCTGCGTTCGCCGTGGATGGAACGTTCCGCGGCAAGATTGCTGATCCGCCGGGCAACGAGCCTGCGGTAAAAGGCTGGATCTTCGTTGAAGGCCGAAACCAGATGCTGCGGCGGGTGGAAGTAGCGCACGC
>DASXJO010000539.1:0-2240 GCA_036497385.1 Candidatus Angelobacter sp.
TGCCGCCGGGCGATTACACGTTTTCCGTGTCGGCATCGGCGGATGGAGTCACACACAACGCACCTGTCGCCGTGCTCCACGTTCAGGGAGTTAGCAGTACCATTTCATCTAAGTCTGCGACGATTCCTGTGGGCAGTTCCAGTACGTTTAATCTCTCATTGAGCTCCCAGAATGGTCTGACGGACATGTTTGCGTTCAGCTGTCCAGGGTTGCCTGCCGGGCTCTCGTGCACCTTCAATCCAGCAACTGGCACTTTGCCCGTTAACGGAACCTTAAGCACGGCCCTGACAGTAAGTGTCACGTCTCGGCCGGCGTCTACAACACTATTGTCGGTGTACCGTAACGGCCCCAAGTGGTTGCTGATGGCAGGATTGGTCGTCTGCGTACTGTTATTTTTCGGTGTCAGCTTATGTCTGGTGCCGACCGGACTCCGCCGGCCTGCGCTTGTCCCTGCCACGATTGTGGCCGCGTTTGTTGTCGTGTTGAGCCTGACCGCGTGCGGCGGTGGAGGTGGGAGTACCTCAGTTTTGCCGCCAACGCCAGCACCGACGCCGATACCGCAATCGAAGGTGGTCATCGTAACGGTGGAAGCGTCCTCAAGCAGCATTACAATTCCAATGGGGTCTATTACCGTGACCATTCCATAACGCAGATGAATGGCTGTACGGAAATTTGGGTAAATCATTTTGTAGAGAAAACATTCCGTTGGAAGTTAGAATAACGGTCCCACCGCCAGCCATTCCGCAGCTCACCGCATCATTCCCTGATCCGCACGATCCCCGCTTTCACTTGGATTCCATGCCGGGCAACTAGCCCTACCAACATTCGCTCATCTGCCACTTTCACGCTTCCATCGAAACAAAGCTGGCATCTGGATCAGCTTCTTCCGGCAACTGCTGCTCTTTGGCCGGCGATGCGAGGTAGTCACTCCAGGAAGGAAATTCTGACTGCCTGGCTTCCAGCGTCTGCCGTGGCGATCCGACCGGCGCGGTCATAAAAGCCAGGAATTTTTCCTGCACATGAAGATCAGGGTTGCACGCGTCGAGCCAAAGGAACTGTCCACCTTCGTTGACTTCCAGGAACCACCACCGGTCCTGATTGTCGATGGCGAAGTCAAAGCTGCCGCAGGTGATACCAGACTTCTCTGCAAACGCCAGTACGGATTTTTCAACCTCCGGCGGTGTGGGGATGGGTTCTACCTTAAGTATGCCTTGCGTAGCGTCATGGCGCCAGTCAAGTGCGCCCTTAGGGTTGTGGAGAGAATAGGAATACACTGCCGCGCCCAGCAGCACCATGCGTACGTCAATCTTCTTGACGACTAGCTCCTGGTAGATGGCGGGCGCGTAGGTGAGTACTTCGTCGCTGGGCAGCATGTCCGCGTTGAGTTCAAAGGTCTCCGTAACCACAAACGGGCCGCCCTGCTCCTTTTCCCAGATATGCGTGGAGAAGGTTTTGCAGATCATCCGTTGAGGATTGTCGCGAAAATGAGGATTGCCGCGAAAATGCTCTCGCACGGCTGGCGGCGAATTGGTCATCAACGTCCTGGGCACGTTCATGCCGCACGCGCGGGCCAGCAAGAGCTGGACAGATTTATTGTTGATAAAGCGTGAGGCCGTGTACTTGTTGACCACGCGTACCGGCAAGGTTTCAAGAAGATACATCAGAGACTCATAAAACGAGCGGTATTCATTGGCTGCAAACTTCGCGTCTTCAGCAGCCATTTGCGGATTGGGCTTGGGTTGCACTGGCCGTCGGATCCAAATCACGTCGCCGGGCTCAACCAAGTGAGGGCCAAGTTTGAGCTGCGTATCTGCGAGCAGAGAAATGGATGCCTGTTTGGCCTCCGTCCATCCTAAGCCCGCCCAGCAGGCCACGGAATATCCAGCGTCCTCCAGCGCCCACTTCAACGGGGCGGTGTGATTTTCATTCTCCGGGGCGGTGATCAAGATTTTCATCGGATGGTCTTCTCCCTGCTTTGTTTAATCCATGGATCGAAAATGCTGGCGACTGAGGATTTGCTCGTCGTGGTTGCTTCTTGTTTTCTCTCAAGCTGCGGCGGGACGGCGCGATTGGACACCGTCCGCGCAGGATTGGATTAGGATTCGCCAACGTCACCGTCTTTGCTGGTTCAGGACCGAACCGGCATACGGTTACGGGTGTGAATGCCGCCGCTCACATGGTCGATTTCGCGAGGGTCAGTTCTGTTGCATTCTGAGGGCTGAGTACTCTGTTTTCTTTCG
>DASXJO010000540.1:0-3083 GCA_036497385.1 Candidatus Angelobacter sp.
GCCGATCTAGTGGGAATACCTTACAGGATCAATGTTGGCAAGAAGGTTACGGAAGGGAAAGTCGAGGTGGTTTCCCGCTCGACACGGAAATCCGAGGATGCTAACATCCCCGGCATCGAGACAACTTTCACGCAAATGGTGCGCTCCTGAAGGAGAATTAACCCCTGGCGTTATGGCAAAACTAAAAGGATTTATCGCACTTGGAGTGGTGGTGGCGGCGTTCTACGTCGCCTGGAATATGATTCCGCCTTATTTCAACAACTATCAGCTCCAGGACGCGCTGGATGACATTGCGCGAAAAAACACTTACACAACCATAAGCGATGACGACCTGAAGAAGATCGTCGTGACCAAAGCGGATACTGAAGATATCAAGCTCAAGGAAGACCAGGTGATTGTCACCCGCAAAGTGGACGGCCTTGGGATCTCAGTAAAATATAAGGTCCACGTGGACATGGTTGTTCATCCCGTTGATCTGGAATTTACAGCGAACTCACTGAATAAACGAATTTAAAACGTTTATAATAGAGAAGAACAGAAACTTCTCAGCACCAGCAGGTAACTCTGGCCCGCCATGAGTCTGAGAGAAAAATAGACGGCGTACTCCGCCTACTTGGAACATGGCCATTAAAATAAAAATTCCTCGTGCTAAAGGCTTACGTGGCAGCCTGCGAAACCCGTTTTTCCGGGCCGGACTTGCTGCTTTCCTTATCCTTTCCCTCATGCTGTTTGGCGTTTTCTCGTACTACTACATCAAGTACCAGAAGATCGTTGAAAAGCGCATGGGCGGGCCGATCTTCGCTAACACCGCCAAAATTTACGCGCAGCCGCGTGATGTTCGAATCGGCCAGAAGGCTGATCCCCGAGAGATCTCCAACTATCTTCGCCACGCCGGATACACAGAAGCCGGCGAGCAGGGCAAGTCAAAATTTGGCGTCTATAAAGTCCTGAAGGACGCGATTGAGATCAAGCCGGGTGAAGAATCGTATTACAACGCTGAAGGCGCCGTGATCCGAGTAAAAGACGGGCGCGTGGAGAAAATCGCCTCTCTTGGCAATGACGGCGATCTCACCGCCTACGAACTTGAGCCCCAGCTGGTTACCGGCTTGTTCGATGGCCAGGCACGCTCCAAGCGCCGCCTCGTAAAGTATGACGATATCCCCAAAGTCATGGTGGACGCGGTTACGTCCATCGAAGATCGGCGCTTTTTCCATCACAACGGCGTGAATTACTGGCGACTTCTGCAAGCCGGCTGGATTGACCTCCGTGAGGGAGGAAATCGCCAGGGCGGATCGACGCTCACCATGCAAGTCGCTCGCGGATTCTTTCTCTCCCCAGAGAAGAAGTTCACCCGTAAGCTGACGGAGATCCTCATTTCCATCGAGCTTGAGCAGCGCTTCTCCAAGAAGCAGATATTTGAGCTTTACGCCAACCAGGTTGATATGGGACAGCGCGGCTCATTCACCATCACCGGTTTCGGTGAGGCGGCGCAGGCCTATTTTGGCAAGGACCTTAAAGATCTAAACCTGCCGGAAGCCGCTATGCTTGCCGGTCTGGTCCAGCGGCCAAGTTATCTTTCTCCTTATCGGCATCCAGAGCGTGCGCAGGACCGCAGGAATCTTGTGCTGGAAGCCATGGTTGAAACCGGCGACATCACGCGTGCACAGGCTGATGCCGCCAAGGCCACTCCACTTAAGCTGGCGCCACAAAACGTTGAGGCAAGTGATGCGCCTTATTTCGTAGATCTTATTAAGGACCAGCTGGTTAACAAATACAGTGAAGAAGATCTAAATGCGGAAGGCTATCGCATTTACACCACGCTTGATCCTACGTTGCAGCAGGCGGCTGCCCAGGCAGTGGATCTTGGATTGAAAGAAGTTGACGCCCAGATCAAGAAGCAGCGCACTAAAAAGGTAAAGGTCGGGAAAAATAAGTTTGAGACCAAGGTGCTTCCCGGCCCCATCCCGCAGGTTGCTCTGGTTGCACTCGATCCTCACACCGGAGAGGTACTGGCGCTGGTGGGCGGACGCAACTACGGTTTCAGCCAGTTGAATCATGCGGTGGCCAAGCGGCCAACCGGCTCCATTTTCAAGCCTTTCGTGTTCGCGGCGGCCATTAACAACGCCGTTACCAACGAGCAGCCTGTTTTTACTCCCGCCAGCATGGTGGACGACTCTCCCACGGCTTTCATCAACGGCGATGACGTTTACACTCCGCGGAATTACAAAGAGGAATATTACGGACAAGTAACCGCGCAGTTTGCGCTGGCCCACTCACTCAACAACGCCACAGTGAAAGTCGCCGAGATGGTGGGGTATGATAAGGTGGCAAACCTGGCCAAACTGGCCGGGATTTCATCCGTACGCGCAACGCCCGCCATGGCGCTGGGATCCTATGACGCGACGCCCATGGACATGGCTTCCGCTTATACAATCTTTAGCAATGACGGCCAGCGCATTACGCCCATCATGGTGCGCTCCGTGCGCGATGCCAACGGCGATGTCATCGACAACTTTCAGCCGCAGAAAACCCAGGTGCTTGATCCACGCGTCGCTTACGTAATCACTGACATGATGCAGGGCGTCATCAATAATGGCACTGCGGCGGGGCCCTCGGGAGTTCGAGCGCGCAAGTTTACCGCCCCTGCGGCCGGGAAGACCGGTACTTCGCATGATGGCTGGTTTGCCGGCTTCACCTCAAACCTGCTCTGCATCGTGTGGGTGGGTTACGATGATTACAGTGATATTCACCTGAGCGGTGCGGCCATCGCCCTGCCCATTTGGACCGAGTTTATGAAGCGCGCGGTTGATCTGCCGAACTATTCAGATACAAAACCGTTCGCTCCGCCCCAGGGTGTGGTTGAATTGACCCTGGATAAGGCCACCAACCAGATCGCTACCCCGTCCTGCCCGGACGACTACAATACGGCCTTTATTGATGGCACCCAGCCTACCCAGACCTGTGAGCAGACGGCCCATGGCAACGTTTTCCAAAGAATTTTTGGCATTGAACCCAAGCCGACTCCTACCCCTCCGGCGTCTAATGTAGGTAGCGGCAGCTCCGTCCCAGTGCAGGGGCAGCCT
>DASXJO010000541.1:0-1701 GCA_036497385.1 Candidatus Angelobacter sp.
CCCGGATTGAATCCGAACCAGCCAAAGGCGAGGATAAAGCAGCCGGTGAGAACGATCATTAAATCGTGGCCTGGGATCGCATTCGGCTTTCCGCTGCGGGTGTATTTGCCGATGCGAGGCCCAATAATCATGGAGAGGGCGAGTGCGGTAACGCCTCCGACCGCGTGTACGACGCCTGAGCCGGCGAAATCACAATAGCCGTGCCCGAGGTTAAAGTTTGCGCCCAGTTGCGACAACCAGCCTCCGCCCCATGCCCAGTTGGCGAAAAGTGGATAAGTGATGGCGCCCATGAATATCGATGAGATCGCAAAAGCAATATATTTCCAGCGCTCGGCGCAGGATCCGGTGACAATGGTCAGCGCGGTATCCATGAAGACCATCTGGAAAAGGAA
The DNA here is from genome assembly GCA_036497385.1 of Candidatus Angelobacter sp. Taxonomy (GTDB): domain Bacteria; phylum Acidobacteriota; class Terriglobia; order Terriglobales; family Acidobacteriaceae; genus Angelobacter. Next base: position 393 of record DASXJO010000541.1, read on the forward strand.
GATCACCATCACTCCAACGTCATATGTGATCCCGCTCAGGAAGAACCCATGGGTGCCGAACAAGCCCCAGCTTTTGCCGAGGAAGTTAATGACGTGCTCGGAGTTCAGAGAGTTGGCGCCGCCCAGCGTGGAATAGGGTGCGCCGCCGCCCATTTGAATGGCAAAACCGCAGACCCAGAAGGCAAATAGCCCGAATCCGTACACCATAAAGTTCATCATCATGGTGTGATTTGCATTCTTTGCTCTACACAAACCGGTTTCCACAATCGCAAACCCGGCCTGCATGAACATGACCAGAAAGCCGGCAATTAGCGTCCACACGAAATTGACGGCGATGCGATTTTGGCCGACCTGATTCACCACATCAGCAAGAGTCAGGCCTTTTTTCGAGTCGGATGCAATGACGTCATTCACCGTGCCGGTCGACGTTCCGCCGGGATCGCCTTTGGCCAAATCGTCAGTCGAAGGCGGAGCGGCAGCCTTGACATTAAGAGGCACGTCCATCGCCGGGGCGGGCGCGGCGGCTGCGCTGCCAGCCGGAGGTGCGGCAGCTTGCGCTTGTCCCCAAGCTCCGATCCCGAGGGGGAAAAGGAAGAGAACCGCAGATACCAGAAAAAGACCTCTTTGTCGTCCCAGTCGCTTCATTCGTGTCGTCTCCTTAAAGTGTGGAACTGAGCCCGTTTACGGACATTGAATCTTGCGGCGCCTTGAGGACCGCTATAGTTTCCAAATTGCTTGTTTCAGGTGGCTCTTATTCAAAACGCCCAAAACGCCGGCCAGGATTACGACGATTCCCAGTACCACGATCACAAACCGGGCTGCCAGCGACTGCGTGAAAGTTAGCGCAGCTACGGGAATGAACCATCCGGCCAGCGCCATTACTAATCCAAGAACCTTCATTGTTTTTCCCTCCTGCAGAATTCACTACGCGTAGCTCTTGATCCGGTACAAGCCGACAGCTGAGTAAACCAGCAGACCGACTCCCACCACTGCGACCAGAATGCCGATGCCGCCGCCGGTAACTAATCCGGCGGGAAGCGCGGTAAACCCGGCCAAAGTTGTTCCTAAATAAATTCCTTGCTGGCGATTAGCAGCCATTCAGGTTGCTCCTTTATGTTTTCTTCCCGGACAGAGACCGGGTCCATCCAGCTCTAGCAAATGCGACCACAAAATTGGTGCGGGCTGGCCTGAAAACCATCGTGGTCATGGCAGGAGTTTGCGCGCTCCAAGCCAACCCGCGTGTTGTTCAGCCTGTACTGCGGCTGTACCACGAAATCCTGACGCATCGCGTCCTAACACGTCAGAACAT
>DASXJO010000542.1:0-2005 GCA_036497385.1 Candidatus Angelobacter sp.
GTGGTAGCCATCGTGGAGATCCCTTCAATTTGGGTGCTTTGGATTTTTCGCGCTTTTGCTCCAGAGGCGTAGCATGCTACGTCTCTACGCCGGGTCTGTCGATATAGCAGCGAGTCCGACTCGCGCGGCGAACTGCTTGCCTAAGGAGCGAAGCACTTTTGCCACGATCCTCTATCACAAGCGGTTTGGAGCGAAGCGACAGGATCAACTGGCACGCTCAAAGAGACCAGCCGCTCCCTGACCGCCGCCAACGCACATCGTCACCACTCCGTAGCGATGTTTGCGCCGTTCCATCTCATTGGCCATGCTGCCCACCATGCGCGAGCCAGTCATGCCAAAGGGATGACCGATAGCTATGGACCCGCCGTTCACGTTGAGCTTTTCCGGATCAATACCGAGATGGTGGAAGCAATAGACCACTTGCACGGCGAACGCTTCGTTCAGTTCCCAGATGTCAATGTCTTCAATCTTCAGGCCTGCGCGGCGAAGCAATTTAGGCACGGCGTAAATTGGGCCGATTCCCATTTCGTCGGCATTGCAACCGGCAACCTGGAAGCCGCGAAAAATCAGTTGATAAGGGATGTCGAGCTGGTCCGCCCGCTCGCGCGACATCAGCAGCGTGGCGGAAGCGCCGTCAGAAAGTTGCGACGAATTGCCCGCAGTAACGGAACCCTGCCCGCTGGTCGGATCGAAATGCGGCTTGAGCGCCAGCAAGCGTTCCAGCGTGGTGTCGGGGCGGTTGCACTCGTCTTTATCGGCAACCACTTCTTCCTTGCCGATGACTTCATTCGTCTTCTTGTCCAACAGGGACTTGGTTACCTTGATGGGCGCAATCTCCTTATTGAAAAAGCCTTCCTGCTGCGCGTGCGCGGTGCGCTGCTGGCTGAGCAATGAGTATTCATCCTGCACCTGACGGCTGACTTTGTAACGCTTGGCCACTACTTCAGCGGTATCTCCCATCACCATGTAAATTCCGGGCATGGTCGCCTGCAAAAGAGGATTAGGGCTGCTATCGCGGACGGCCATGCTGATGCTTTCCACTCCACCGCCAATCGCCGCATCCACGCCTTCATGCATGATCTGGTGCGCGGCCATGGCTATGGCCTGCAATCCCGACGAACAAAAACGATTCACCGTGGTCCCGGCGGTAGTTGGCGGAAGACCCGCCAGCATGGCGGCAACTCGAGCCACGTTGTGGCCTTGCGGACCGTGCGGCTGTCCGCAGCCCAGGATCACGTCTTCTATTTCGGTGGGGTCGAGTTTTGGCGTCTTTCGCAGCACGTCCTTAATGCAGTGTGCTGCCAGGTCATCGGGACGCGTTGCGTTAAACGATCCGCGAAAAGATTTTGCCAGCGCCGTGCGCGAGCTTGTAACTACCACCGCTTCTCTCATCTATTCCCTCAAAAATGCTCCTGAATCCAATATAAATCAGCGTGCGGGACGTTGCTTTGCGCGGCTACATGGTGAGAACAATGCGTCCGGAGATTTTTCCGCCGCGCATTTCTTCCATCACGGCGTTTACTTCAGCCAGCGGACGTGTCGCGACCTGGCAATGCAGTTTGCCTTCAGCCGCGAGCGCCAGAACGTGCTCCAGATCTTCCCTAGTGCCGACAGCGGAAGCTTTGATGTTGACCTCTCCGGCGGCCATCATGATGGCAGGAAAAGAGATTTCATCCGACGGCAGGCCGACCGCAAGCAGAGTGCCGGTGGGACGAACGCAGTAAAACGCGGTGTCGTACGCGGCTTTGGATCCAGACGTCACCAGGACGATATGGGCGCTGCCGCGACGGCGCATTTCTTTTACGACATTGGAAGTGGCGGCGTTGAAGGTGTTGGTTGCGCCCAGAGATTTGGCCAACGCCAGCTTGTCGTCGGCGACATCAACCGCCGAGACTTCAAGCCCGAGATGCACGCCGATCTGAATAGCCAGATGCCCCAGTCCGCCCACGCCAAAGACCGCAAGCCGCTGCCCGCGTTGCGGCTTCGCCTGCATAATGGCACGATA
>DASXJO010000543.1:0-2013 GCA_036497385.1 Candidatus Angelobacter sp.
CGGCCGCCGCTGGTAACGTAGGCAGTGGAGCCTGAATAAGTGACGTTGACATAATTCAGGTCATCAATAAGCGTCTGGGTAACATCGCAGCCAAGCGTAGCGGCGCAGGTCTTAAGCGCTCCGGCATCATGCATGATTGCGAAATTGAAGCCCGGATGAAGTTCCGCCTGATGCATAAATTCCTGGCTCGCTAGATCATAGGAAGCAAAGTTCTTGCTGGATTCGCCACGCCCATACCAGTCGATAACGGCTCCGTCGATCCCGCGGCTCAGCATGTCATTTACCTGCTTTTGCACCTGCAGCAGGTCACTGGAGACGTAGCCCACATCCATGTGATCGCCAAAGCCGAACCAGGGAACCAGATGGGCATAAATCTTGGCCGTTGAGCCAGGGTAAAGCAGGCTGCGGATGGGGACTTTGCTGATGTTGGTGGCCCCTAAATTGTTATTGGTCTGCGTGGCAAAGCTATTGGCTGCGCTGGTATTATTTGAGGTTTCCGCCGCAAGGGTGGTGGTGGCCTTAAAAGCAGTCCCGGCTGAAGCGAATACTGACGACAGAATGAACGCGAGCAGAGCGACCCTAATCCCGTAATTTGGCACAACACTCCCCCGGACATGCGTCGCCCCGGAAAAAACGACGGAATGCGCTTTTGGCTATTGAAATATTGGTTCTTCTTGCAGGTTTGTGCGGATTCTAGCCGAACTGGCTGTAACCCCAATCCGCGAAAGCTCTAAGCTTTTCACCATGATTTACCCTAGAGAACTAAACAGAATGCCCGAGCAGTACAGGTTAGGGAACTAGGACACGTCCTAATGGCCAAGGCAAAGACGGGCTCACCAGAGCAACAGACGGGCGGAAATTTGCGTCTAATCAGAGCTGATACGTAACGATGGGACTTGTGTGGAATGCAACCTGATGAGAAAGGGAATATGAGCGCTCAACCAAAGACCGAGGCTGCGGCCAAAATTCCCGCAGAAATCAACGCCAAGTTAAGAACGCTGGCGCATGATCTCAGCAATTCTGTTGAGACCATCATGCAAGCCTCTTACCTGCTGGCCCAGCTTAGCCTGGATGAAAATGCCAAGAAGTGGGCGGATTTGATCGATAAGGCCAGCCGGGACTGCGCCAAAATCAATCGCGATATTCGCGACATTCTGAAAGCCAGCGCCTAGTTTCGATCCGCCGTTCGTGCTCAGCGGCTAGGCGGCGCGCCGCGCTGGAGCGTTTGTCCGCAGAAAATCCTGGGCGTTGCGATAGCCTTCCAGCGTTCCCACGTCCATATAACTCTCGCCCGTAAATTTGCCCCGTACCGGATTGCCGGCGGCAATGAAAGCGTTCAGCAGCTCTCCCAGATAGTTGTCGGTTCGATGACGGGATTCCCACAACAAGCGCAAACGATGGAACGCTTCGCCGCGCACCGTCACGGCTCCCCATATCCAATGCGAGCCAGGGTTCGGCTTTTTTACTTGGACTTCTTGCACATAGCCCAGATCGTCACAGATCACCGCGTCAAATACTGAGGGGTTCGCCACCGGAAAGAGCACCAGATTGCACTCAGCTCCGTTGGGCGCCAAGGCTGGCGCGTATGCGTTTTCCGGGAACCAGATGGTGTCTGGCAGCCCAATCAGGACCTGGTCATGCTGGCGGGCGAACGGCTCGGCCCGGAAGAGCGCGTCGCATAGTCCCAGCGGCTGCTGCTGCACCACGTAGAAGATTTCCGCGGCGTAGTCGCGCTCAGCGTAATACTTCACAATGTCGGTCTTTTCCGCCGAGATGACCATGCAAATCTGGCTGGCCCCGGCGGCTATCATGCGCTCCACCAGGTATTCAGAAACGGCTTTGGGCCGCTCCACGCCGCTGACCAGCCGTGAGCCCACCGGCAGCAGTTCCTTGGAACAGCCCAGGGGCTGGATGCGTTCTCCCGCGCCGGCGGCAGGTATGATTCCGATCATTGGGCTACCTCGTTGTTCATGGATGCCTTATTTATGGGTGACTTGTTCATGGATGCATTCG
>DASXJO010000544.1:0-4514 GCA_036497385.1 Candidatus Angelobacter sp.
TGGCGGTGAAGTTTACGTTCTGAGAAATCATTCTTCACGTCACAAGGGCATAGTGTTTTTCTATGCCCTTATCTTTTGCTGCGACGTGAGTTTCCATCCGGCTTGCATAGAAAAGCTTTTGCAATCAGGGCAGCTCTACGTCAAATGCATATACATTTGCCCAGCTTGAAAACACAGAGATCATCATCGCTCCATCTGGCGCAAATCCTTCAAAACTGCAACGTATCACGCCGCCGCGAAGCAACTTGGAAAAATCACCCACTCGTTCCGCCTTGCCTGTTTTTGGGTCAAGTCGAAAAACTGCCTGGTCCCGATCACGGATGTCCTGATAGTACAAAGATTCGCCACTACGTACGAATTTGTAAAGCTGGTTTGCATGGCCTACCTGTTTCCACTTTTTCGTCTGCAGGTCATAGGTGAAAATGCTTTTTGCATCTTCAGAGGTCGTCACCAGGTAATGCCCATCTGACGTAAAGCGTGGAAAGTGCATGCCTTGGGAACCGGGCACTTGTGAGATTTGGTGTGTTTTCAGATTCACCAGTGAAATCCCGGCATTTCCAGTTCCAGGCTCCAGTCCCTCGACTATGGACTGTCCATCCGGGGACCAGTCAGCATAATCATGGAAAAGGTCATCATTCTCGATCACGGGTTTAGGGCTTCCGCCGTCCACGGACACAATGTATGCGCTAAAAACTTTTTTTGAAGGTGCGGACTGGAAAAGAATTTGCTTACTGTCCCGCGACCAGACCGGCCGGAGAGCCCTGGCCGGTAATGACGTGAGTTGGAGCCGTTCAGAGCCGTCAACATGGCTGCGCCACAAAGTAAGTCCAGGGCCTGAAATATAGGCTACCCATTGGCCATCAGGCGAAAAATTCAGATCAAAAGAGAGCTCCGGAAGCGAAGCCCGGACAAAATCATTCTGCTGTCGGTCAAAGCGGCCAACGTAACTGCGGGGTTCCAGTCCCAGCGCAAAAATTCGCTTTCCATCCGGACTCACCAGCGGTTCGGAAAAAGAGGTTGGCCCATTCGTCAATCGGAACAGGATTGGCTTTTTTTTCCATATCCAACTGCCCGGCTCGCGCAATACCCAAAGGTCTTCCTGTCCGCCCTGTGAGGACCGGAAGATCAGATTTCGCCCGTCCGGTGTCCATCTCGCGCAGCATTCGCCTGGGGGATCGTTCCAGCCGGGAAGCACCAGATGCACATTGGTTCCATCGGCTGAGGCTGTCCACAAAGTTACATTTTCATCCCGAGGTATCACACTGAACGCAAAGGCACTCCCATCGGGCTTCCAGTTGAACGCGAAAGGTTCCCCATCTACGTTGAAAAGATGCTGTCGATTGCTCCCGTCCCGGTCCACGGAGAAGACCTCCTCGCCGTTTGAGCAGAGTAATCTTCGGCCATCCGGGAACCAGGCAGCGCGATCCACCAGCAGATCGGCCACTCGTTTCGGCGTTCCACCCTGGATAGGCGTGATCCAGAGCGCGTGCTTGCCCAGATATTCGGTGACGCGCGTTGTAAACAGCATCTCTGTTTTATCGGGGGAGATGCCAAGCAGGTAAGAATCGGGAAAGGGCATTTTTACCGATACCATCTCGCCACCGGCGAGCGATGTCTGCATGACAGTCCACCCTAAAGCGTCCCGTTCCAGGAAATACAGCCTTGAGCCATCTGTATGGAGACTGCCCGCATGCTCGGCTTTACCAGAGGTGCTGAGCTGTACGATGCGCAGCACTTTCGGCGAGGGCAATGGCATTACCCAGTAGACTGCGATGATCAAGAAGACTGCCAATAAAGCTGTCACGCTGAAGAGCAGCTTGCGGTGAAGAAAGAGACCAGAAGGCGGTGGAATGCTTTCTTCTTCTTTTTGCGTAGTAGTGGCTGTTGCGCTTCCGGTAGCTGGGCCTTTGCCAATATCCACAGGGGATGTCATAACTTCATCCATCCGTGTTACTGGCGCAATGAACCGATAGCCACGTCTTCCTACTGTCTCAACAAATCTTGGATTGGTTGCCGAATCTCCCAGCGCTTCCCGCAGCTTACTAACGGCTGTACTAATGCCACGCTCAAAATCAACAAAGGTATTGGCCGGCCATAGTTCTTGCCGAAGCTCGTCCCTGGTTATCACCCGGCCGGGTTCGCGCAAAAGTATGGCCAGGATTCGAAAAGGCAAGTTCTGCACCGGCACGGTATCCTGCCCTTTTCTGAGCTCGGATGACCGCAGATCCGCCGTGTACAGGCCGAACCGTACCTTGTGCTGCTCTTCCATAAATGATTGTTCCTGGGGGTGGAGAGGTGAGAAAAGTCTACCAAACTCACTTGGAAGCAGCCAATAGTTGGTGATCAAGCAGCCTAAAGTTCGTTCTTTCATGCAGTTCCCGGTTAATCGAAAGATTGTCCGCTATCCATTGACGATTTCTCCCAACTTACTCCAGAGTGGCTGCCAACAACCTTTTTTTATTGGTCCAGATGAATAGAAGAGGCTTCAGAAAATCTGATGGATGCGTTGACACACGAGCACTTCTGGCTCGGACAGAATGCTCAGCCCACCCCCCTCTAAGGAGAAATGAATGATCGCTAGTAGAACCCAGTGTTTGCGAACCTGTAGTTTTGTCTTTGTGTTGTTGTCTGTAACTGTTTGTCTGGCCCAAAAAGATCCCGGCGTACGTAAAGGACTAGCGGGCGCAGGCACTCCACTCAACGGACTTACCCCAAATGAAACATCCATGTTCAGTGAAGGTCTTCAACGGGCCACACAGCTTGAGGCTGTTTGCGATGATTGCAGCGACCTGCCGCTTGGCTCATTCGTTGATCCGTCCAAAGCCAACTTTGTAAGCCAGACCAACTCGGCTGGGCTGGGGACGCGGTTTAACGGCGACCAGTGCCTTGGCTGCCATAATCAGCCTTCTCTGGGCGGGTCCGGCGGTTTCATGGTTCCCAACCCTCAAGATCCCCCTGCCAGTCAGCGCCCGCCGGAAAATCCAATGTTTGACCTGATCCCTCATCGCAAGGGAGCAACCAACTATGTGCCTTCATTCCTGGAACGGTTGGGGCCTATTCGCGAAGTGCGTTTTGTAAAAAAGCCTGATGGAACACCCGACGGCGGAGTCCATCAGCTCTTTACGATCGTTGGAAGAACGGATATTTTTCCCGCCGGCCAACTCAATACCTGCACCTCTGACGTGTTGCCGTCAACCGACTTTGAAGCTCAGTTTAAGCAGGGCAACGTCCGCTTCCGCATTCCCCTGCAACTGTTCGGCCTGGGAATTCTCGATAGCATCCAGGACCGCGAGATTCTGGGGCGCCATAACGCCACAGCTTCATTGCGCGGACAACTGGGCATTCAAGGTGTTCCCAATCGCAGCGGAAATGATGGCACGATCACCCGCTTCGGCTGGAAGGCCCAAAATAAATCAATCACCATCTTTGCCGGTGAGGCATACAACGCTGAGATGGGCATAACCACAGACCTGTTTCCGCAGGCCGTGGATGAGACACCGCAATGTACTGCGGACAAAAGCGAGCCCAATGACATCACGCGCCTGGATCCTGATGATTCGCGAAACCAGGGTTTCAACAATCCTCAGCACGAGCTCCCGGACTGGCTAATGTTTAGCCTGTTTATGCGCTTCCTGGATGCTCCGAAACCGGCGACATTTTCTCCCAGCGCCGTCCGCGGGGAGCAATTGTTCGGCACCGGGCCGGACAGTCCTGGAGTGGGCTGCGTGGCATGTCATACGGCAACCATGGTGACACCTCCGCGAAGCGAAACAGCAGCTCTTCAAAGTCTTACCGTTCATCCCTTCTCGGATTTGCTGATTCATCACATGGGAAGAGGACTGGCTGACGACATTACACAGGGAGCTGCCACAGGAGACGTATTCCGCACCACTCCGTTATGGGGTGTTGGCCAGAGGATCTTTTTCCTGCATGACGGACGCACCAGTGATCTGTTACAGGCCATACTCGCGCATCACTCGGCGGGTGGCGATTGTGACGATGACCGGCGGAGCTCCAACTGTTATGGCCCATCAGAAGCAAATGCAGTGATTCATCGGTTCAATCAGTTATCAGCTGAAGATAAGCAAGCCATGCTGGATTTTCTGCGTGCTCTGTAGAAATATCAGCGCTTTACATGAACGATTTAGATGATGCCAGTAACCCGGGCCTGATGCCGTTTCCTCGGCGTCGCCAATCCATCAACTCGTCTTTTCGCCAAGGGCATCGGCCCGCCCTTGGCGACTTTTTCCTTCCATCGATTTCAAAGCAAAGCAGTTAGCAGACATTCTGTTTAGGCCCATTTTTTTCTTGACACATATCACAAATTGAAATACTATTATTGCGATTAGCAATATGAAACTTGGCGAAAAATTACGCTATCTCCGCCTGATGGAAGGCAATCTTCGCGGCTTTGGTCGCGAGATGACACAGCAGGAAGTTGTAAAGGCGGTTGCTCGCGACCTCAAGATGAAGATCAGCCAGAGTTATCTCTCGCAGATTGAGAATGGCGCGCG
>DASXJO010000545.1:0-4338 GCA_036497385.1 Candidatus Angelobacter sp.
AACCAGGAGCATCTTTCCTCCCAGGCCGGACGCTTCCGGAAATAACGATACGCAAACCGTTGTCTGTGCGCACACGCAGGAAACCGCGAGGATCAAGGCCATCAGTCACGCCGTTGTAACCGCCGTCTTCATTTACGTGGACGAGTTTGCCATGCGCATAAGACGAGCGCGACTCCACGCGTCGCATGATGGGCTCAAAGCGCAACGCCGGAGTGCGGATGGGGCTGGTCATGGCGCGAAGCAAAGCGCGATATTCACGGTCAAGCGCGCGGATCAGCGCCGCAGCCACATCCTTTCGGGAATACTCCCTGCCGCCTTCGATCGACATGGAGGTAGCTGATCCATTCAGGTCATCGGGAAAGTGTTTCTGGTTTACGTTCACCCCAATGCCGATCACGGCATGATGCACTTTGTTTCCCTCAGAGCTCATCTCGGTAAGAATGCCGGCAAACTTCTTGTCATTGATCAGCAGATCATTGGGCCAGCGGATATCGGCGGCGAGCCCGGTTGTTTCCCTCACTGCATCCTGTACTGCAACACCGGCGATCAACGAAAGCCATAGCGCTTCTGAGGGCGTCATGGGCGGGCGCAACAGGAATGAGCAATAGATGCCGGTACCGCGCTCAGAGTGCCATGAGTGGGCGCTGCGTCCGCGGCCGGCAGTCTGTTCTTCAGCCAGAAAAACTGCGCCTTCCGGAGTGTCATCAGGGTGCTGGCCGGCCAGGACCGCTCCACGCAACGCAATTGAGTTGGTGGAGTCGGCCTGTACACAGTGATGGATATTGCCGGAAAAAATAGTGTTGCGCACCATAGGCGCAAGCAGTTCCGGCAATAGATGCTCCGGGTTCGTCACAAATTATTTCCCTGCAGCTGCCGGCGGCGCCATATGAGCTTCAACGTTGAGGTCGATTTTTATATCATTACCAACCATTCCCCCGCCCTTGGATACGCCAAAGTCCTGGCGATTCACGGTCAAGGTGGCATGTGCGCCCATCACTTTTCCCATTTTGCCGGCATCAACAGGGCCCTTTAACTCAAATGGCAGGTCCACATCCTTGGCAACACCCTTGATCGTCAGCGTGCCGTGGGCCACGTAGTCATTGCCCTTTTTTTCAATCGACTTACTCTGGAACGTGATATCGGAAAATTTCTCCGCATCAAAGAAACCGGGCGAGCGCAGGTCGTTATCGCGCGAGGTATTGTCAGTGTTGACGCTCGCAGTCTTTATATCCACGCTCACGGAAGACTTGGTGACGTCCTTGTCGTCATAAAGGATCTTTCCCTCAAACGAAGTAAACCGGCCATTCACGGTGCTGACCATCAGGTGAGTTACAGCAAAGTTGACCGACGAATGGTTGGGGTCAATCTTGTATTCATCGGCGGCCAGCGCAGAACCGCAAACAGCGACTACTGCCAACAGCAATCCCAGGACTTTACGCATGAGTGAAAAGTTCTCCTTTTTCAGACTGTACTTTTTCTTGTAGTTGTTGAGCTTGCCTATAATACCGAATCTCTTCCGCAAACTCCCGCGCCAGTTCTATCTTGTTGATAAGGCTGGAAGTTCCACCTGGCTCGATAGGTCTGGAGCCTGGCTGGCGCGAACCTTTTGAAACCCCTCCGGCCCGCGGTCTTGGGCGGGGTAGTGCAGTTTACTACTTTTACATCTACGCTCGCTATTACGCTGGAACAATCCGCATGCTCAGGTCAACGGCCTGCGGCGAATGAGTGAGCGCGCCAACGGAAATGTAATCCACGCCGGTTTCGGCGTACTCGCGGACATTCTCGAGTCGGATGCCTCCCGAGGCCTCAACGGGGACTTGCCGCGAATGGGCCGCCACGCATTGTACCGCCTGGCGAACATCTTCCACTTTCATGTTGTCCAGCAGGATACTTTCCGCGCCATTGGCCAAAGCTTCATCCAGTTCAGCCAAAGACCGTACCTCGATTTCAATAGGCTGCTCCTCGCGGCGATTGTGCAAAGCCTTTTGCAAGGCCACAGCTACACCCCCGGCCAGCGCGATGTGATTATTTTTTATGAGCACCCCGTCAGAGAGATCCAGCCGATGGTTCTGGCCTCCGCCACAGCGGACCGCGTATTTATCCAGCACGCGTAATCCCGGAGCGGTTTTGCGCGTGTCGAGGATTCGGGCCTTGGTGCCATGGATTGCGTCAACATATTTGCGCGTGGTAGTGGCAATGCCGCTCAGCCGCTGAAGGACGTTCAGGATCACGCGTTCGCAGGAAAGCAGCGCACGCGCATTGTGCCGCACCACGGCGATGGCCTGCCCTTTACGCAGCCGGACGCCATCAAAGATCTCGCCGTGGCTGATGACTTCCGGGTGACCGATCACATTGCGGTCCAGATGCTCATAAATTTCCAGAATGCGCGCGGTTGCGCCCACGCCCGCCAGAATGCAGTCCTGCTTGGCCAGGATCGTCGCGGTGGCGCGCTGCTGCGCGTCAATGCAGGCGCGCGACGTGGCGTCACTGGTTGCCCGGTCCTCAAGCAGCGCATGTTCAAGAATTGCGCTTAATCTTCGGCTATGCCAATCCATAGTTCTTGTCGCTTCGCTCCGAACCGCTTTAAAAATATCGTCCTGGTTAGTTTAACCAGCCCCGCATCACGCCGCTCGGCGAGCACGGGCCTCGCGGCATACATTCCCCTCGAGTCTTTAGCTTACCCCAGCTTTGCCAATGCGGTCTTTCCCTTTTCTATCAACCCGTGCAATTCACCCTGACGTCTCCTTATACCTTCAACCACCTGCGCCGGGGCCTTGGCTAGAAATTGCTGATTGCCCAGCTGACGGTCGGCATTGGCCAACTCGCCTTGCAGCTTGGTCATTTCTTTGGCCAGGCGCTCGCGCTCAGCAGCGACGTCGATTTTTTGTTCATAGACCAGTGCGACTTCAAACTTCGGCGTGCTGCGCGCGCCGGGCATCTGCGCCAGCGACTCATTCACAAACTCAATGCCATCGACGCTAGCCAACCGTTCCACCATACCGCGATTTTCCGTAACCAGCTTGCTTACGTCCGCAGCGGCGTGGATCTTCACCGGAGTCTTTACCTTGGGCTCCACTTTCATTTCTGCGCGCATGTTGCGGATTTTTTCAATCAGGTCCTGAAGGACCAACATCTGCTCTTCTGCCTGATCATTCAGCCAGCGCTCATCCAGTTCAGGATAGGCGGCCAGAGCAATCGACTTGGCCGGCGGCTTGCCCTCGTACATCGCATGCCAAACTTCTTCTGTAATGAAAGGCATGAAGGGGGAAAGCAGGCGCAACGAGCCTTCAAAAACATCGCCCAACAGCGTTATCGCGCTACGGGCTTCTTCAGGAGCGCCGGAAAGAGCCGGCTTGATGATTTCCAGATACCAGTCGCAGAACTCGCCCCAGAAAAACTTATAGATGGTATTGGCCGCCTCATCAAAGCGATATTCGGTCAGGCTCTGGTTCACCTGCCCGGCAACACGATGGAAGCGCGAATAAATCCAGCGGTTCTCCAGCTTGGCGAGTTGCTCCGGTTTTGCGCCGGCCGTCAGGCTAGCTCCTTCAACGCGGTCCAGATTCATGAACATGAAGCGTGCGGCATTCCAAATCTTGTTGGCAAATGCGCGGTAGCCGTCGGTACGGCTCTCAGAAAAAGCAATGTCAGTCCCGGGCGAAGCCATGGACGCCAGCGTGAAGCGAACCGCGTCAGTCCCGTACTTTTCCGTGACCTCAATGGGATCGATCACGTTGCCCTTGGTCTTGGACATCTTTTGCCGGTCGGCATCGCGCACCAGCGCATGGATGTAAACGTTCTTGAATGGCACGCTTCCCTGCGGATGATCGGCCATGAAGTGGCAGCCCAGCATAATCATGCGCGCCACCCAGAAAAAGAGGATGTCAAAGCCGGTAATCAGAAGCGTGGTGGGATAAAAGACGTCGAGGTCGCGCGTCTTTTCCGGCCAGCCAAAAACAGTAAACGGCAGGAGACCGGAAGAGAACCATGTATCCAGCACGTCGCTGTCTTGCGTGAGCTTGGTATTGCCACATTTTTCACACGTTGCGGGCGCTGTGCGCGCGACAGTGATGTGCGAACATCCCTGGCAATGCCACGCAGGAATGCGGTGTCCCCACCAGAGTTGGCGCGAGATGCACCAGTCATGGATGTTGCGCATCCACTCGAAATAAGTTTTGGCGTAATTCTCCGGCGTGAATTTGATCTCGCCTTTTTCCACCGCTTCAATCGCGCGATCCGCCAGCGGCTGGATTTTGATGAACCATTGCGTTGAAAGCCGTGGCTCCACAATGGTCTTACAGCGGTCGCATTTGCCGATGGCCAGCATGTGGTCCTTGA
>DASXJO010000546.1:0-10612 GCA_036497385.1 Candidatus Angelobacter sp.
CGCTGGCGATCCGATGGTGATCGGATTTAATTCGCAGTACCTGCTGGAGTTTCTAAAAGTAGTAGGCTCGGGCGACGTTCGCTTTGAGTTTAAAGACGCCCAGACCGCAGGGCAGTTGCGTCCAGACGAAGCCGCGGATAGTGAATATCGTTATCGGTATATCGTGATGCCGATGCGAATCTGAGATCAGCGAAAAGCGTCGAAAATAAAACAGGCCGGACAATTGTCCGGCCTGTAATTTTGCTGCAGTAAATTACTGGACGATCTTGCGGGCCAGAACGCGGTCAACGGTTTGCTCAACGCCAGGCAGGAATGAATCCATTCCACCGGAAGCAAATGCCATTTCACCACGAACGCTGTGAGTGAGCAACGCTTCATTCCAGCGCTGGAAGATCAGGCGACGAGGCGAATCGAGCACGTTGCCGCGTGCCGGTTCAGGCTTGGCCAAGCTATAAGCCCAGAGCGACGTAGCGCTGAGATAAACGAGAGTGGCAACCATCTGGAATGCATTGGTCTGCGCGGGCGCACGGGAAATCAAGTAAGTGGCACTAAGATCAACTGCCGCATAGACGCCCAGCCCGAGCGCAATACTCATGCTATGCGTGCGCCATGACAGTCCCAAACGTTTTTCCAGCCCCAGGAATAACAACAAGAGTCCGCACTGCATTAGACGAACAGTTCGCTCCAGCAATTGGGCTGCTGCAACCAGCCTGTTAGTTCCAGATCCAGTGGTTGCGAACGCTGTGAGCAGAGCCGCCATGATGAGAAATACAGCCGCCCAGCGGAATAACATTTTTCCCAGGTCAATCAGGGCTGAGTATGGCTTAAGTGCGTTAACCAGCAATTCGTACAGGATCCCGAATTCCAACAGCATCGTTATTGGGGTAAGAACCCAATAAATGTAGAAATACTGAGGGCAAAAAAATAGATACGGTATGATCGTGATTAAGGCGCCTACCCCGCAAAATAATGAATAGCGGTAGAAAACCGGGAATTCAGAACGCAATTTGCGGCGATCCAGAATGCGCAGCGTATAACCCTGCACGCAAGCGATGGTTATTGCCAACACAACGAAAATCGACTCAGTGGTAGAGAAATGCACTTTCGCCTCCAAAGAAGCGTCAGCATACTACCCCTTCAGAAGCCCAAGCAAGCCTCTTTTGGACACGAAAGTCCAATTTACTTTTTAGTAAACCTGACCCGCTTCGATGCACTGTTTAAGTGCCTGACGAGAAAGCAGATGTAACAGGGGCCCCGGAACACCCCAACCGGCATACGTTACTTGCTGATGTGACCAATTGAAACGGGCGGATTACAAGGCGGGGGAAACCCGGCATTTGAGTGCGGTTTGCTGATGTCAGTGGCTACGGCTGCGTAACCTGCAAAAACAAAAAGGGCGAAGATAGACGAACGAAGAAGCGCTTTCATGGGGAATCTCTCCTGTTTTTTCTTTGAAATCTTTTTGGTAAAACTTGGGCCCTTGGTGGTGCATTTCAGCTGTTCTGAAACGCGGGGTTGAGTATACATTTCATCCCTGATTTTTCAATGGTTTATTAGTACTATCTGAGAAAGATTTTTGGGCCGATTCCTTCCTCCAAGCGGCCCCTCCGATTGTGCCCCCTAGGAGTACTAAGGTGAGTGGCCCAAAGTACCTGCAAATCAATGAGTTTAGGTGACTTTGGTAATGACTGGACCGCAGGGCCAAGGTTGGGGGCTTCCGAGGGCGAATCCGTCCACTGCCCTACGGGGAACCCTGAAAGGCAACATTTCCACAAAATTCTTAGAATTCTTAAAACTTCCAACTCGGCAGTCGCCAGGGCGCAATTTAGGACTGTCACATAAGATGAGTTGATCCAGCAACGCTCTACAGTGAATGGGCATGAGTTTGTTTTAGAGCAAGATAACGGCGGGTGGTCTAAAACGAGCTTGACTTCCGTGACGGCTCGATAGAGACTATCCGCCGTAATAAGCTAGCCTTTTTGTGGTGTCAGCCACGAAAGGCGAGGTTATCGACGCAGCACTAGCGCTACGGTCTCGAACAGTAGCGCTTGACACAATGAACAGCGAATCTATTTGCAGGCTGTTCCTACTTTTCTTCACGGATTACCACCTCCTTTAGAAATATTGCATTTCAGTTCCTCGAAGTTCTCTCTCGTAGCCGTGAAAGCGGAATAACCTCCAAAACAAGAAGCGCGAATATGGAGGAACGAAGAAGCGCTTTCATGGAGAGTTTTGTCCATGTTTTTTCTTTCGAAGCTCTTTGTGTTTCTTGGTCGTACATTTCAATGGCCTAAAACGCGGGGTTGAGTATACATTCCGTCCCTGATTTTTCAATCGTTTATTAGTACTATTTGATTAATGAAAATCGCACATTTCCCTCGACTTGGGTCATTGTCTTGACCTGCTTCAAATTACTAAACGGGAGTGCCCCAAATTACCCATAACATAGTTAACTGTGAGTAATTTGGGATTCGCTTTCAATTCAATGACGAAAAACAGTGTTCGTCCAAAATAGGGGGAGTGAGGCCGTACGGGATATCCAAAAAAGGCAACATTATCCACAATATTCTTAGAATTCTTTAAAATTTTCCAATTGATTGAGCATCGAAAGGTCTCGCGGATGGTTCGCCAGATCCATAGAGATTCAGCAGAAAACACGCGCCCTAGGGACCTACCTTTTTGTCCTTCAACAGCTCCGCGCTTCAACTCCGGCTGTGATACAATAAGAACTGCGAAGCACATCCACTAAGCTATTGAATTCAGGTAACTTGAGCTTATTCGGGCCAGCAAATAAAGGCCTGAAATAGTGGGCGATTTGTGCCGGCAAAACAGGAGTTTGAAGTTGTCTACCCGCGAATCTGGAACTGCGACAGCAAAACAAATGGCAGAACAAAATAAAAGCAAAAAGACCGGTGGCAACGGAAACGGCAACTACACCGCAGACGATATAAAAGTGCTCGAGGGGATGGAAGCTGTTCGGCTGCGCCCCGCGATGTATATCGGCTCTAACGGCGAGATGGGACTTCATCATCTCGTCTATGAAGTCGTCGACAACTCCGTGGATGAAGCGCTCGCGGGATATGCCACACAGATCGATGTAACAATCCACATCGATAATTCCATCACCGTGGTGGATGATGGCCGTGGGATTCCCGTGGATGACATGGTCATTGATGGAGAAAAAGTTCCCGCAGCCCAGGTTGTGCTTACAAAGCTGCATGCGGGTGGAAAGTTTGACAGCTCCAATTACAAGGTTTCAGGTGGACTCCATGGCGTCGGCGTTTCCTGCGTCAACGCGTTGAGCCATCAGTTTGATCTGGAAATCTGGCGCGACGGACACGTTTGGGAGCAGGGCTATTCAAAGGGCGATCCGCAAACCAAGCTGAAGAAGACCGGCACCACAAAAAAGCGCGGCACAAAAATACATTTCCTTCCCGACAAAGAAATCTTCACCGCCACGGAATACAACTTTGATACGCTGGCGCAGCGTCTTCGCGAACTCGCATTCCTGAACAAAGGCCTGCAGATCACGCTAACCGATGAACGCCTGACCGATCCAAAGACCGGCGAGGCGAAGAAGCTGGAGTTCAAATACTCCGGCGGCATCGCGGAATTCATCAAGCATCTGAACCGCGGCAAAAGCGTACTGCATGATAAGCCGATCTACATGGAAGCCGAGCGCGATGGCGTGCAGATGGAAATCGCGTTGCAATACAATGACGGCTATTCAGAAACGGTTTTCAGCTTCGCCAACAATATCAACACTGTCGACGGCGGATCTCATCTCTCCGGCTTCCGTACG
This sequence comes from Candidatus Angelobacter sp., assembly GCA_036497385.1. Taxonomy (GTDB): domain Bacteria; phylum Acidobacteriota; class Terriglobia; order Terriglobales; family Acidobacteriaceae; genus Angelobacter. The sequence continues at coordinate 3,803 of DASXJO010000546.1, forward strand.
TCGCTTACACGCACAATTAACTACGCAGGGCAGCAGCTTGGTCTCTTCAAGGACGTAAAAGAGAACCTGACGGGGGACGACGTACGTGAGGGTCTCGTCGCAGTGGTGAGCGTGAAGTTGCCGCAGCCGCAGTTTGAAGGACAGACCAAAGGCAAGCTGAATTCTGATATTGCAGGTATCGTGCAGGCATTTCTGAACGAGCGTCTGGGCGCGTTCTTTGAGCAGAATCCGCCAGTAGCGCGCAAGATTATCAACAAAGCAATTGAAGCCGCGCGTGCCCGCGAAGCTGCCCGTAAAGCGCGCGATCTTACGCGTCGAAAAGGCGCGCTGGATGGCGGCGGCCTCCCCGGAAAGCTGGCAGACTGCTCAGAGCGCGATCCGAACCGCTGCGAACTGTTCCTGGTGGAAGGCGAGTCCGCAGGCGGCACCGCGAAGCAGGGACGCGACCGGCGTTTCCAGGCCATCCTGCCGTTAAAAGGAAAGATCCTCAACGTGGAAAAAGCTCGCTATGACAAGATGCTGGGCCACGAAGAAATCCGGGCTATGATCACGGCACTGGGAGCCGGCATTGGCAAAGACGATTTTGATCCCAGCAAACTGCGTTACGCAAAAGTGATCCTGATGACAGACGCCGATGTGGATGGTTCACACATCCGCACTCTGCTGCTCACGTTTTTCTTCCGTCACATGAATGAGCTGATCAAACGCGGCAATGTTTACATTGCTCAGCCACCTCTTTACGGCATCAAGAAAGGCAAAACGCAGCAGTACATCAAGGACGATCGCGAATTCGTTCGTGTGATGGTGCGGCGCGCTGCGGAAGGCATGACGGTCCGCTATGGCGAGGGTGCAGCCAAGCTGGAGGGCGCAGCCCTGGCCAAGTTTATGACGACGTTGAACGAGTACCTTGTTTTCTTCGACAAAGTCGACAAGCGCATACGCAATGAGCAGATTACTGAGTGGCTGCCGCGGCTGGGCATCTCCCAGCGGGCCGACTTTGAAGGCGACAAGAAGAATCCGCCCAAAAAGATCGAGCGCTTGGTGAAAGAGATCAGTAAGCTGGCCAAAGAGTCGCAACTGAAGCAGGTGGAAAGCTACTTTGACGAAGAGCACAACGCCTGGGGCGTGAAGTTTACTGACTCTCAAGGCGCCGAGCGCCAGATCAATTGGGCACTGGCGTCAACGCCGGAATATCGCCAGATGACAGCCAAATTCAAGCAGATTGAAGACTACATGGATCCTCCGTTTGTGGTGGAAGTGGCCGGCAAGGGCACAGAAGATGCTTCTGCCGATCTGAGTGACGCGGAACGCGAGGACCTGGAAAAAGCGGCCAAGAAATCTTCCAAGACCACGATCCGCAGAACCAAAATTGAAGCCGAGCGCGTCGAGAAAAATTCGGCACGCGAGCTGTTTGATTACGTCCTTGCAGAAGGCAAGAAAGAATACAGTGTGCAGCGCTATAAAGGGCTGGGCGAAATGAGTTCAGAGCAGCTCTGGCAGACAACCATGGATCCGGAACGTCGGACTCTGCTTTCCGTCCGCGCTGAAGATATTGAGGCCTGCGAAGTGATCTTCACCACGCTGATGGGCGAGGACGTTGAATCGCGCAGGAAATTCATTGAAGAGAACGCGCTGGACGTGAAGAATCTGGACATCTAACTCTGCGTGTAATTTTGTTGCTACCCTAAATCGCGCATGAGTGGTCACCGTTTACTGACCCCATGCGCGATTATTTATTTTTTGGCTGCTTCAGCCGGCCCCGTTTTTGCGAGGTTAGTCGCGAGGACCTCTTCCGCAGCTTTTTGAGCCGCTGAATCGTTTGCGAGCTTCGCGGCATCGCGCATATCAGCGAGCGTTGCAGTTTTTCCGGGAGTACGCGTGAGCTGATCGCGAAGCACCTGAATAGCTTCTGCGGGCCGATTCAGCTTGACGAGCAATTCCGCAACAAGCTCGGCGCTGGGCTTTGGAACCGCCGGGGGACCAAACTCAAAAGGAATGCCGCGTTCTTTCTTGGCCGCTTCCTGCAGGATCTCAAGTGCCTGGGCTTTATCACCGTGCCCCAACAGTAGCATCGCCTTTACCTGCTGCTCCTCAATAGCGGCATAGGATTCTGCAGCCATGTTCGGGTGAGTCTCTTTAGCGAGCAACGCAACCAGCGCTCCACGGGCGCTTGTAAGTGCGTCAAAGTCTTTCTGAGCTTCGGCCAGATCACCCCGCTGCGCAGCCGCCATTGCATGCGAATACCAGTATGTGACAAGTGCATGGGGAAATTGCGCGGGCGGCGCAGGCTGGGACAGCAGAGGGTCAGTCCACTGCTGCGTCTCAGCCACATAGTGAGCTGCCATCTGCTGGGCATAGCCGTATGAACCCTTGTCCAGAGGGAGCGCAAAAGTCTTTTGCATGCAAGATGCAACCACTTCCTGTGCTCGCTGGAAATCGCCAACCTGCAAGTAGCCATAGCTCAACCATGAATTTCCGTGATTGCAGCTGGCGGCGAAATCGGCGCCAGACTTGATTTGGCGTGTTGAAGATGCCAGCGCTTCAAGATTGGCCTGGATGACATCACGCCACATGCCCATGGCGATGAAGATATGCGACGTCATGTGCAGGGCGTGTCCGGAATCGGGCGCAATCTTGCCATAAAGCCGCGCTGCTCGCATACCGAGCGGCGCATGAACCGGATCATCGTAACTGTGGATCAGGTAATGCACCACTCCGGGGTGTTGCTGGTTAGCAGGAAAATAATCTTCCAGAACAGCGGCGGCACGCATGTAGGTTGCAGGGTCGCGCGTGAGCTGCTTCCCCAGCAATGAGAGCGCATATAGAGCCGCAGCATCCACATCCTGAGGATAGTGTTCGTGCAGCACTCCGAGAGCATCTGCATAACGCTGGTTGCGCGTATCGCGGTCCCCCTCGCCGAACAGCACTTCAATGCTGTGGAGATATTCCTTCTCCCGCTCCGTACCTGCCTTGCGGGCGCGCTGGTCTGCTGTAGGCGCAAGTTTTTGCAGCACGGCCCGTGCTCCTGCCAGATCTTCATAATTCCAGAGCGGATGCACATGGGTCAGGGCCTCACCCCAATAAGCCATGGCAAAATTCGGATCTGATGCTTCCGCCTGGCGGAAAAGGCGTTCAGCTTCTTCGTACTGGAAGTTGTGCAATTGCGCCAGACCAACCTGAAAATCCTGCTGCGCCGCAGCTGCTCCGGAGTTGGCAAAGTTGACCTTGCCTGTCCTGCTCTGTGCCGCTGCACTTGTTGCGCAAATTGCGAGGAGCGCCGCCAAAATCCAATGCTTCATGTTGACTCCAACCTGAACTTCAGGCTTACAGCGTAACATCGTTTTACGAAAGGAGACCCACGCCTGCAAGTCTTGGTCAATATCTTCGGCCTTCAGTAAATACCAGGACCGGGTCACGGGGCTTGCGATAAAGCGCAAGAAAAAGAACTGTCATCAGCGTCCAAAGAATCAGCGTGAGCACACTGCCTTCCGGTCCCACGCTGCCGCCGGTAAGCCAGTCAGGGCCCTGAACCAGGATAGGATTGAGAAGGTGCCCCGTCACTTTAAGACCACTATCATTCACGCCAAAGAAAAATGACTGTCCCCAGTCCCAGCCTGCGTGAGCGCCCACCGCGAGCCAGAGATTGCCGGTGCGCCAAAGAGTGGCGGCTGCGAAAATAGCGAAGACCGCCGTTGCGATGATTCCAATTCTTGTTTCACCGTTGTTGCCCATATGCGCTCGGGCGAACAACACGGCCTGGATGATGGCGGCAGGCCAGAAGCCAATGCCATCGGCAAGAGTGTAAAGAAAGTAGCCGCGGAGTGAATACTCTTCAGTGAGTCCCACCAGCAAAAAGAAAATAAACCACAGCGCGCCCCAGCCAAGTATTTGCGAATTGAGAGGACTGAAATTGCCAAAGTAAAAGACATGCAACGCTCGCAGAATCGACAGGAGAATGGCCAGTGGCAGAAATCCCCAGAGGAAATATCCGCGGACGAAGCGTGAAATAGCTGATCCACGCAAAGGCAAGCCGTAGAGGCCCACATTGCGGTGTTCAATCCTGCTCATGATCCAAGCCAGCAATAAAAGGACTAGGAAAAAGACCAGTTCGCCTATGCCTAGAAAAACTGCGCTAACAGAATCAGACGATGGAGGAGCGGTCGCATGTCCTGAGCTGACACGCTTGGCGATCAGTCCCGCGCCCCGCACCAGGATGAAAATCATCCCGAGATAAATCAGCAGTCGCCAACCGGCGCGCAAGCCGCGGTCGTTATAGAAAATGTAAGAAAGCTTGCTGGGCGAAGCTCCAGATGAAACTTCCGGTTCCATATTTTCAGTCCTGAATGATTTCGTGCATGGATTCCGACTGCAGGCAAAGAACAGCAAGACTGTATCAGAATTAGTTGCTTTGCGGGATCACCGCAACTTGATCGAATGATGAGCTGAGCTTTAGCCGCGCCTGCATGATACAAATGTGAATTCATGATTGAGGTGGTCAGAGAATTCAGGGTTGGCCGGCCGCAGGTGTATGCCGGGCTAATGCTGCTGGCGTTTATGACGCAATGCCTCTGGACCGCCGACACTCGCAAGCTTTCTGATCTGGAATACCGCTACATTGCCTCTGGCTTGACCGGGGCGGGCGAAAAGACCCTGAACTCATCTCCGTTCACCAGCTTAGTGGCAGCTTTCCCTGTACGTTTCACTTCTGTGGCAAGAAAGATAGTTACGCCGCGATTAAGCGCGGCGCTTGCGGTACCTCGGCCCTGGCTGCTGCGCCTGCCATTCGCGCTTTTCGGGGTGTGGCTGGGAGCAGCGCTTTGGTGGGTGGCGCGTCGGCTTTTTGATGACGCCGGGGGCTATGTGGCGCTGGCCTTGTATTGTACGTCCCCCGCCATGGTCATCATCAGCAGCAATATTGGTCCGGAAATCCTTTTGGCCTGGAGCAGCCTGGGACTGATTTATACCGCTATCGGCGTGTCACATACGCTTTACGCGCCACCAAAAAAGTGGGCGCCACGGATCATGATCCTGGGGCTTTCCATTGGCTTTGCGCTGGCGACGGTTTGGTGGTCGTTTACGCTTGTCCTGCTCGCTTTTGCTTTCATGATGTATTTGGCTCCAGGCTGCCGACGCAAAGCATTGATGGTGTTGGCGAGTGCCTGCGTGATCGGCTGTGTGGTCTGGGGAGTAATTTATTGGCTGACGGGCAGCTTTGGGCTGGGACTTAAGCCCCTTCTGGCGCAGAAGCCCACCATGGAAGCTTTAGGCAATCTGGCCTTCCCGCTATCTGGCCGGACAGATGGCTATGTGCTGGTTTTTCTATTCATTGCGGCGCTTACCGCCTATGGAAGCTGGCCCAGGGCGCGGTACTTTGGCAACACCGCTCCGCTGTTAACCGCTGGGGTTGCGGTGCTGCTGTTCAGCCTGGTTCCTGCCATCCGCGTGTGGGACGCAACTTTGGGATTGAGTTTTGTCTTCATATTCATTGGCGGTTTGGCCGCGGACTTTCTGGAAACACGCTTCCGGCGGCCAGTGGCCTTGACTTTGGCTGCATGTTTCCTGCTCCGAAGCGTTCTAACCGTGCTGGCCCTTACCCGCTGGGGACAAAACTTAATGTAACCCCATTGTGCAAGGGTTTATCATAAGTACCAGGCAGTCGATAGCCGGTTTTGAAGCAGGTGACCTTTATGTCGCGATCAGTTTTTGTTGTCCCGTTTTTGGCTCTCGCCCTGCAAGTGTCGCTGGCCCAGACTATCAGCCATGGGCCGCCAGCCTCGGTCGTGTCTCCCACTGGGGACGGCCGCCAGCGCGGAGCGCCGGCAAGCGTTGTGTCACCCACGCAGCTGCCGTTTGGCGTACACCCGCAACGTTCTGCGCGTGTCCATGGGCCGCTCCGCCGGTTTGGAAATCCGCGGTCGCACCGTCAGGTGTTTTTGCCGATACCTGTTTTCTATCCATACTACAACGATGAAAGCTATCCTTCGGTTGCTGACCCGTCCGTAGCTGACATGTCTTCTTCTTCTGATCCGGTGCCGGCACAGCAGGCTTCCAATGACCGAAGTGACGATGAATTGCGCGCCGCCTACCTGCAAGGCGCTCGCGATGCCATGAGAGACCAGGGCGCGAGCCGTTATGGTGAACATTACACGGATTCTCGTGAGCGTCGCCGGCAAGAACCGCAGGAAGAAAGAAAGTCGGATAGGGAGTCCCAGCCGAGCGAAGACAACGCCGCTCAACCTTCAGCACCGGTAGAAGACAAAAGCACGCCGACGATTTTTATCTTCAAAGATGGCCACCAGCTTGAAACCAAGAACTACGCCATTATGGGCGGAACGCTGTTCGATTTCTCCGGCAAGGTACTTAAGAAGATCCAGATAGACGAGATTGATTCTGCGGCTACCTTGAAGGCGAATGATGATCGCGGCGTGCAGGTGAAACTGGGCAACTAATTAAGCTTGCCAGCAGATAAAAAGGCTTTGGCCTGCAGCAATCCTGGTTGAGCAGTGGCTTGCTCTTAAGCAGACCGCAAGAAGAGCATAATAGCAATGCGAAAACACTGAGTCATGCCATCACGATTGATAGTTGCTCTTTTGTTTTGCGCTTTTGTTCAGAAAGGGTCGGTAAATCCGAAGCTTCTTACGCCCCTCGATCCCGCCTTTCAGCTTCCCACCAGGGATCTGCGAGTAACCTCTTCCACTGCGACGGAAGTACCCTCTTTTGGGTTCTTCGGTGCTCCCCAATGCGATAAGGACGGTGAGCTCTTTTTCCATTTAAACAAGGGCAGCCTGAATACTATGGAAGTACTTAAAC
>DASXJO010000547.1:0-17576 GCA_036497385.1 Candidatus Angelobacter sp.
GCTCCGGTGCTGCTTACGCCGGGGCTATAGCCATAAGAGAATGTGCCGGAGTAAACGTCCGGCAGCACGTCGTCAGAATAGCTGGAAGGGTCTCCCGCACCGGTAAGGATTGCATTGCGCACATGGTCAAAGAACGCGGCCACCTGCACGCTGGTATCCCCCATGCGGCGCGATACGGAAAGCTCATGGTGGGCGGCCTTTTCCACTTCAGGCTGGCCGTTGAGCAATGCCATGCGCGGACCGGACTCGCTGAGATCGGCGGGAGCAGAGTCAAAGCCTTTGGCCGCACGGGTATCGGGCTCAGAGGTGGCATAGCGATACTCCACCAGCATGTTGGGCGAAAGATGCACGTCAACGGAGCCATGAGGCCTAAGGGCGATCACGCGGTTGGCAAACTCCGTGGATTGCAGATCAGCGCCGTAAGTAAGGTCGATGAAGCCACCGATGGTCGTACTGTCAGAGCTGCTCATGGTTACGGCAGCGTACGGCGAATTCTGGACAGCAGTGCCCGGAGTGGCAAAATGCCGGTAAGTGACGGTAAATGTTGGCCGAGATGAATCACCGATATCGTGCGCGTATGAAGCACGGAGCACGCCCGTGGGATCGCCGGACGACGAGCCGATGTTCCCATTGAAGGAAAGCGTGCCCGAGGAGAATAGCGATTTCTCCAGGGCAAATGCGGTGGTTACGTCGCCTGCGCTGCCAAAGCCACCAGCTTCAGCGCCGGCGATGAAAGCTACGCTGGCCTTGAGCGCATCGTCACTGCCGCCACGCTCAGATTTATTGTGCGAGACCACGACCAGGGAGCCGCTGTCACTGCTGTCTTTATCTTTTTCCAGCACGCGAAGGATTGGCCGGTTGGTGGCTGAGCGGAGTGTCCAATGCCAATCGTCGGCGTCTTCAGCTTCAGAGCGGCGAGTCGGCATCAGCTTGAGCGCGTCCGCCAGGGTATTCACCGTGAGGTTGATGATGACATGCGCGCCGGAGTGCAGCAGAATGTTTTCCCGCAGCGATGGCAGAAAAGAGGCAGCTGTTACCTTGACATAATAATTGCCGGCCGGGAGGTTGTTGGCCAGGTAATAACCGCGCGAATCCGTGAAGACGGTTGTGCCCACTCTGGCGGCGGAGACAAAAACCTCCACCACCGCGCCCATCTGGGGCGCTCCGGAACTGTCTTTGACATATCCCGCAATGGCTCCAACGCTGGCCGCATGCAGCGGCGCCCATGCCAACAGGACTATCAATAAACATCCGAATTTGCGGGTCATATACACCACCTCAAATAAGATGGAGCCCTGGGCCTTACTGCTGTACCGAAAATTTGGCCGTGGGTGAAATCGTCTGCTTGGAAATCTGGTCGTTCACTTTAATGGTTACCTGGTATATGCCCGGGTCAAGCTGGCTCAATTGCAGGCTCTTGCCAAGGGTCACCTGCTCGCCAACGTTCCCCATCTGGGCCGTTGATTCCGTGAAGTCTAGCACATGCTTGTTGGTTGCGGTGTTTACCACTTGGTATTCCACCGTGGCAGAAGGCTTGTTCGTCTTCTGGTCAACGCCAAGATTGTAAACCTGGAGCCAGAAATTGATCTTTTCTTTCTTGGTGAAAATGGCCGGCTTGCCGTCAGAAGAGCTGACCTTGGGCCGGACCTTGTTGGTGCCGATAACGAAGTTCCCCGTGCCAACTTCGCGTGCCGGGACCGGCTCCATCTGGTCGGCAAGAATCAGAGTAGAAGACGTGAGCTTCTCATCGCCAAAGTCGGGAACGGTGTAGCTGCGGCTGAAAATGCCGGTTTTATCGCCGTTAACGTCTTTCATCACCACATCAAGCCGGTAGAGACCCGGACGCATGGGAATGGCCTTCCAATAGAGCGAAACGTTATTGATTTCTTTTTCCAGCAGCTCAGCAGGGATATCGCGATGCAGCGTTTCTTCAAACGTCTGCACGATTTGGCCGGAAAGCTTGGTCAACTGGCCATAAACATTGACCACTGCGCGCTGAACGCCATCTTTGTTGGCGAAGGTAAGGCCCTTGAGCGGGACCTGCAGCGTAATGGGAACCAGCACGGTGTCTGAAGTCAGCTTGACGAAGTCAACCTGCACATCGAACGGCAGCAGGTTGGTACGGAATTTGTGGGTGACCAATTCATTTTGCAGATCTTTGAATTTGACGTCCGGAGCGCGGTTTAGCTTGGCGAAAGTCTCCAGGCGGTCAAACTGCTTAGACTGATTGTTCTGGTTGAAAGGACCTGCGCCAAGCGATTCCAAACCGCCGTTGAAACGTTGCGCTTTATTGGCCATGCCCATTTCTTCCATGGTGGTAAGGCCGGCATTGGGGACGTGCAGCAGAGCGTCTTTCTTGGAGCGATCCAGCGTCATTTCATATGCGCCGCAACCGCAATCGTCAACAAATTCAATCTCGATTTCCTGACCAATGCCCTCTAAGTAGCGATAACGCCACACTTCAAAGGGAAAGGTTTCAGTTTGGCCGCCGCCTTCTTCCGACGGTCTCTGGTATGGGCCGCCCATGGGGTGAGAGTCAGTGGAAGTGGGCGGACCATACATGATATAAATTCTGCCCCGGTCGGTACGCCAGCCCGGCATGCCCGCAGCAAAGTGCTCATTGGCGTAAGCTATGCGCCGGTAGTGTTCTTCTTTGTATTCGTTTTCAGCGGTATCCGGCGTGGGGTCGCGGCGCTGCCAGAATCCTTCAATAAAAACGTCGCGCTCGGCGTTATTGGAGAGCTTCTTGAACGCGGAAAGCTCTTCGTCCGTGATGATCCAGCGGACGTCTTCGTCCAGCCATTTCTTATAGACGCCGCCTAATTTTTCTTTGGCTGCGTTTTGATCGTCCTTTTTCCGCTCGCGCTTCAGCGGATCCTGCTGTCCATCGGCCTGCGCCGATTTATCCGACGACTTTGCGTCTTTGTCTTTCTCCTGGGCCTGCACTACAAAACAGCCTGAACTTACCAACACAGCCAATAAAAGCACGGTATAAAAACGGGGGTGACGGGATAACACTAGGGAGCCCTCCTTCAAACGGGCAGATACTTGGATTTTAAGTCTTTTGCAAGCCCATAATCAAGGGACGGAACGACGATTTCGCCCTTTTCTTATCCACCTTAGAATGCAATTTGGGACATTTCTTGCTCTCAATTTTAAGGCATTTGCCTCATCAAATAATGTAGAACCCGATTCCACTTGCCGTTATAATCAGAACGGAACCGCCCACCGCAAATTCAGCTCCTGGCGCAGTGCTCCTGCCCTTGGCGAAGGAACTTTCCCAGTCCCTTCGGCGTATATAAAGTGGACGCATTCCGCCGTTTATGTTCCGGAAGGTTTATTCATGAAAGCTAAGAAGATTGCCATTGTCGTAGGGGTTGTCATACTGCTGGGCGCCATTGTTGGTTTTACCGTCAACCAGAGCCAAAAGAACGTTGTAACCGTCCAGACAGGCAAGGTTTATAAGCAGGATATCGCTTCGGTTGTCACGGCTTCCGGCCAGATCAAGCCCAAGACCATCGTCAACGTGGGCGCAAATGCCATGGGGCGGATCGTCCGGCTGTTCGTGAAAGAAGGCGAGGCCGTCAAGAAAAACCAGGTGCTGGCTCAGCTTGAAAATGTGCAGTCCGCCGCCGATGTGGCCATGACGCGCGCCACCGTCTCCAGCTCCCAGACTGATGCCGTGGCCGCTGAAGCTGCATTGAACACCGCGCAAGCCCAGCTCAAGAGCAGCGCTGCCGATCTTGCCCGCACCAGGCTTGAGTTTGAACGCGCCCAAAGCCTTTACAAAGACGCTCTGATTTCCAAGGCCGACTTTGACACCAAGAAGTCCGCTTATGAAGTGGCGGACGCCGTTCACGCCCAGGACATCGCTCGCGTCGCGCAGAGCAAGGCGCAGGTTGATTCCGCGCAAGGGCGCGTGGGCCAGTCCAAAGCGCAACTTACGCGCGTGAGTGACGTTCTTAGCAAGACCACATACACCGCGCCTTTTGATGGCACGGTAACGAACCTTCCCGTCCATGAGGGCGAGACCGTGGTTATGGGCATTCAAAATTCTCCGGGCAGCACGCTTATGACAGTGGCGGATATGTCGATCATCACGGCGGAAGTTCAAGTGGATGAAACCGACATCGTCAACGTAAAGCTTGATCAGGCGGCGGAAATCACCATTGACGCGATTCCCAATCAGACCTTCAAAGGCAAGGTAACGGAAATCGGCGATAACGCCATCATCCGCTCCACCGGCGTCTCCACTTCGCAAAGCATCGGCGGCACCCAGGAAGCCAAGGATTTCAAGGTGGTCATCACCCTTACTGATCCGCCGCCGAACCTTCGTCCCGGACTTTCCACCACCGCCAAGATCACTACCGGCCTGGCGCATGATGCCGTGACCATCCCGATCCAGGCGCTCACCATGCGTGATAAGAACGATCTGGAAACGCAGAAGACACCTAAAAAGACCGCCGACAAGACGGCTCCAGCCGCGCCCGTGAAGAAAGAAAACACTGATATTCAGGGCGTGTTTGTAATCAAGAACAAGAAAGCCGAGTTCCATGAAGTTGTGACTGGCCTCACCGGAAGCACGGAAATTCAGGTAAAGAGCGGCCTGCAACCCGGCGATGAAATTATTACCGGCAGCTATAAAGTGCTCAAGACGCTGCGCAACGGCGCCGGAGTGAAAGTGGATAATTCCGTGGTCAAGTTGGGAGACTCGTAAACTCTTGCCTCTTTGCTGCTGCGCTTTTGGGTGAAAGCGCGGTTCCGGTGGAAGAGCGGCCCTTTAGGGCCGCGTAAGCGGTACTTTAGAATTGGGCTTTATGTCATTTTATGCAAGAGTGTGTCCTCTGGCGGGGTGGAGCAGGCCTTCAGGCCTGCGTAAAGAGCCAGCAACATTTCGGCTTCAGCCGCTGAGGTTGTTTTTGTCAGGACACATAATTACTTAAATGGCATAGCCCCTGAGGGTACTGACACAACAACGTTTCGTCCGTCTAAAGAGAGAGTGGGGTTTCGTTGGCAAGCGAGCAGGAGAAATTGATGTCAACACAAGTCGCCGACATTTCTGAAAAGATCATTGCGCCGCCTTCCGAATGCATCATCTGCACGGAAGACCTGTGGAAGACCTACCAGATGGGACAGGAACAGGTGCATGCGCTGCGCGGCGTGAACCTGCGCATTGATCGCGGCGAATACGTTGCCATCATGGGCCCTTCAGGCTCGGGCAAATCCACGCTCATGAACCTGATCGGCTGCCTGGATACGCCCACCAAAGGCCGCTACTGGCTCAACAGCAACTTGGTAAGCGAGCTTGACGACGACGAACTGGCCCGCATTCGCAATCGTGAAATCGGCTTCGTGTTCCAGACGTTCAACCTTCTGGCGCGCGCCACCGCCCTGCATAACGTTGAGCTTCCTTTGATCTATAGTGGCACGCCCTCTGAGGAACGCATTGCCCGCGCCAAGGCCGCGCTTGAGGCCGTGGATCTGGGCGAACGCATGAACCATAAGCCCAACGAGCTTTCCGGCGGACAACGCCAGCGTGTCGCCATTGCCCGCGCCTTGGTTAATAATCCTTCAATCATCCTGGCCGACGAGCCCACCGGCAACCTTGACTCGCAGACCGGAAACGAAATCATGAAGCTGATGGAAGACCTGCATCGCAAAGGCAATACCATTGTGCTGGTTACCCATGAAGCCGACATCGCCGAACACGCTTACCGCGTCGTCCATATCCGTGACGGCGTCGTCGCCAGCGACGAACGCAAAAGCAGGGTCGCGCCGGCAGAATAAAGTTGTCACCCTGAACCGCTGCCCGAACGACTCTAGCGTTTTTACCATTCCGGTTTTTCATGCGATTGCCCTAGACTGTTGACCGAGTCCTTAATTTTGGTATCTAATCATCGGGCGTAAGGAGGCAGTTATGAACGACCGCAATAACCAACGGGTGCTCAATCGCAGAGGCGCTCGTGAGTTGACTCAGCAGGAGGCCGAGCGAATCAGCGGCGGTCACCATAGTTTTATCTTAACCTTGAGCGGCATTCCTTCGGCTGCCGACGACTCTAACTTCGATTAGCGTACTACTCCGATTCTCTCTTCACTTGTAGAGAGCGTGCCTTCGGCGTTTTCACGAGCCGAGGCATTAGGCGCCGGGATAAGTGTCCGACCGATGCTCCAAGCGCCGGAGGCGCGACCACAGTTTACCCACACTGAAGGCGAGCGTTAGCGAAGCAGGAAGTGTGGGTAGGCCGCAAGATCAAGGCGAGCACCGTAGGTGCGGCGCAATCTAACTCATAAATCCTGAACGGTTTGGCCAGCGACACATCAATCGTGATCGCAAGAAAATTCGATTCCAATCGTTCGCATGACGCTTCAGCGTCATGCCCGGTGGAAGAGCGGCCCTTTAGGGCCGCGAAAGTATCGAAGAAAAATCCCTTCCTCGCGCCGCAGGTCCGCGCACAGCACTCAAAACTCAGCGCCGGAGGCGCGAAATGAGTTAGCCCAGACCGGCAGGTCTGGGTGCTATGCGATAAGATGATGAGCCCCGGAGGGGCGGCACATGTCCCACAGTTATTCGCAGAATCATCTACACATCGTTTTCAGCACCAAAGATCGGCAAAAGCTGATCGCGCCGGCGATGCATTTGGGATCGAATGGAATTCCATGTTTGGTGAGAAGCCCCTCGAATTCCTGCTCATAGGTTTTCTTCCGGTGACTACGGGGCTCGTGTAATTTCCCAACGCGACCCAGACCTGCCGGTCTGGGCTAACTCATGACGCGCCTCCGGCGCTAGAGCATCGCAGCTTCTGAATCGTGGCGCGGTGTAAGGCTGTCAAAGCTATCCGTTTCAGCATAGTGCATGACGCTCCAACGTCACGCCCGTTGAAAAAAGAGGGCATTCATAGAGCAGATCAAAGCATATCCGGCGGCTTGGACTCGGGTAGAACGCTCAGCAAACGCTGGTTGCTCTCAATCATTTTGGTGATGGATTCATAAATCGGTCCGAGAAACATGAATAATGACATGAACGCAAGCAAGAAATTACTGTATTGGTTGAGTATGAAAATGTCCCGAGGGGATGTCACAATTTCTCGGTTGGCGGTATGAAACGCTAGGGTGAGGGTCATAACAATCGCCAGATAGCCTGTCCCGAGACCTAACGAGACACCTTTCCAGATGGCCGTCTCTTCTTTGATAAAGTCGATTCGCGCATTCGAAGCTGGCAGTGGGGTGCGCTCTGAAGGATCTCGGATTTCCCGAGTATGTATCCATAGGGTCAGCATGCTTAGGAGTGACCATGCCGTACCCACAAAGATCAGATTCCCGTGCGGCACTTCCGGACGAAAAATGGGTATGCTCAATATACACGCCGCAACAAATAGCAGGGTAATAGCGACGTATCTGATTCTCGAATTGCCCATCCATAGCCAAGTTCCGGAGACTACACCAAGAGCAATTGGAACAATATAATAGGCGCGTTCATAGTGACGCCCACCAGGGAATGCAACATGCGACGGTAGCCTCGGGTCAAGCACAATGGGTGGTAAAGTCGCCAGCAAATAACCCACCAACATTGTTATGCAAATTTTCCAGCGGAATGCAATTTTACTCATCGTCATTGGCTCTCCTGACGAATTCGAACTGAAGGAGCCCGGCTTTGGCCCAGACCGACTTTTTGCCAATCGGCGGCACTGCGCCCACCCATAACAACCTCCAGCATTGCGAACGGCCATCGCATCAATCCCTTAGCGATCGGCTATTAGCGTGTTCGCAGTCCAAGGGCGCATTTTCGGAGTTTAGGTTGCTGTTCCAACTGCAGCTGTCTGCTTCAGACCAATCACACCGATTTTGAGATTCCGGATCTGTTGTTCCAGCGCCTCTTCCATTTTCTGGGCCTCTTCCAAAATTTTTCCGCTATGGCCCCTTATTATCTGCCCCAGCTTTTTGATCTCAACCAAACGATTCACTTCCGTCTCGACCGCCAAGATTGCGGCATCCAATGATTGGAAATCCGCCGCCTCGGCGCGTCGTGCCACATGCTGCCGAACACATAGCGCCTTCGCGAGAGACATACCCGCCTTCAAATTGACGTCTGATCTTGTATCCTCGGCATCCCAAATCACGAACACATCATTTCCATGCCGTATTAAGGGTTCTTGGCCTGCAGGTGCTGTCTTGCGCGAAAACACAAATAAGCCCGCAATTGCGCCACGATTTTGGCGAGCAGTCTCGATTTCCGGGCGCGCTTTGGAAATATCATAAGTGGCGTCCTCCTTCGCCTCCAACACATATTTCTCTCCTCCAGCCGCGCACTCAGAACCGAGTTCAACTACTGCGTCTCCTACCTTACGCCCTTTTAAATTCCCTGTGGTAGTGCCCGTGGCACACGGAACGTCATTTGATTTCTCCGCTTCGCGATAGATAAATTCGACGGTCACATCTTCGAAGTCTCTCCCATGTGTGGTGGAGCGTAGGGATTCCTGGCGACGCGCCTTCATTGCTTCCAGCAATGCCGTTACTTCCGTCTGGAATGAATTAGTCCGCTTCTCGTGACCGGCGAGTATATCCACTAGTTCCCTGCGCAACCGGGCAAGGGCCGAGCCTGGCGTATCCAATGTCAGGTGAGTGTTTATCGCGTCGGTTGCATGCTGCAGCAGACCTGTCATCTGGAAAAGAGCAGAATCTTCGTCATCCATTGAGAACTCTTTGCTGATCTTTTCTTGCGACTGATCAACCTTCTTCATCAATCGATTCAGGGCAGAGTCTTCCTTGTCCGCCGAGAATTCTTTCACCAATTTTTCTACTTGGCCTGCGAGGTCACTCTTTAGCCGTCCGTTATCTCCGGAAATTTCTACCACGAGCCGACTCAATGCACTTTTTCTGTTATCCAAGGAGAATTCAGTCAAAATGCTCTTACTCTCATTTTCTACAATCTCCTTAACCGTTGCACTTAGTGCCTGAACCAGCCCTTCCGACTCAGCAGGATCCAAAATCTTCATTAAAGAGCTATCGCCGCCTACATGCATTGCTAGAGTCTTTGTAAGCTCAGAATCCTCCCCTCCAATTTGCCGGCGTAATAACTGCTCAAGTTCACCATCTTTCTGAATCAGTCGATCAACCCTCTCTTGAAAGCGCTGACTCTTCGAATCAAAATACTCCTTCAATGTAGCGCTTATGCTGTCATTAACTTGCTTCCGGTGGCTTTCAAGAGCACCGCCTAGTTCCTTGAGTAATTTGTCACCTTCGTGCTTCACCAGATCAGCATCAACCTGGCCGCGAGCATGTTTGAGAGACAGAAGTCCTATACGAAGCGCCGCTAGAGCATAATCATTTCGTTGTCGCCCTTCGGGTCGAATTAATAGTTCAGCAATGGAATCTGAGTCGCTCATAACTAGGTCAAGTGATAAAGAGCGCGTTGGCTCTGTTACAGGTGTAGGAGTTTTCTTGCCAACCGTAATATCAGCGGTAGGTTGCATTGCGCTATCGGCCATGAGCTGCATTATACTGCTCTTGCTGAACTTGCCTGGTGCTCCTTTCGCCGGCAACTTTAAGCTATTTCAAAAGTAAGCCTTTCCTTATTTAGCTTCTCGATATCACAATGCGTGCCGGTGCCCATTTTCCGGGACATCAGCTTTTCCCACCCCCCAAAAAATATTTCCCCAAAACATGTCCCGGGCAGCCCACTTTCGGTGCATATATAAGTAGAGGCCTTTATTCGGCTTCAATCCGCAGCCAAAAAGCCCCCAAAAATATTTTTCTCAAAAAACGTCCCGGAAACCCGCATTTCACACACTAGTAAGTAGAGGGGTAATCTCCATTTCCTGCCCCTAATCCGTCTGCTCCACCACGCTCCAGCCCTAACTCTCTGAATTAAAAGCAACTAACTCCGCCACCCGCATCTGGGTTCGCTCTCAGATGAGGTGGCTTTTCTTTTGCCGAAAGGAAAAAAATGCCTAAAACTCCGCCTGCCACCCAATGTATCCCCATGTCTAAACAACAAATCCTCAAAGCCATCCGTCTTTCCGCCAGGAAACTTGGCCGCAACCCCAGCCTCCGCGATCTCCGCCTCATTGGCCGCGTCTCGGAGCAGGTCATTTACAAGCGCTTCGGCGGGCTCGGGCGCGCCCTGGCCGCCGCCGGACTTGAAGCCACCGGCCCCGGCTTCAGCCTGCCCGAATCCACCCTGCTGCTTGACTGGGCAGCCGTTGCCCGGAAACTTGGCAAAGTCCCCAGCGTGCATGAATATGAAAGCGCCGGCCGTTTCAGCAACATGCCCTTTCACACCCGCTACCGCCAGTGGACGCGCATTCCTGAGGCCTTCCGCAAATTCGCCCGCCAGTCAAAACTCGAGCGTGACTGGCAGGACGTGCTCAAGCTGGGCGACGCCAAAGTCACGAACCAGCGCAAAGCCGCAAAAGCTTTCGTCCGTCCGCGCGTCCGCAAAGGCCCCATTCATCGCGACCGCCCTGTCTATGGCCGTCCCATGATGCTGCCGGAAATGGCCCATGAGCCTGTAAACGAACTCGGCGTGGTCTTTGTCTTTGGCATGCTGGCCCGCAAGCTCGGCTTCGTCGTTCTTCGTATCCAGCCGGAATTCCCTGATTGCGAAGCCATGTTTGAGGTGGCCCGCGGCGTGTGGCAGCGCGTCCGCATTGAGTTTGAATTTAAAAGCCGCAACTTCCTCAAGCATCGCCACAAAAAAGATGGCTGTGACATGATTATCTGCTGGCGGCATAACTGGCCGGAATGCCCGCCCAACCTTGAAGTTCTGGAACTCTCCAAAGCCCTGGCAGGCCTGATCTAAGCTGTCAACGGCCATCGTTTTGATTTTTGCGTTCGCGCACTCGATCCCTGTCTGAGCGAGACCGCCGCAGCCAGCCGTCTCCGCATTTTTTGGCGGGATAATCCGGGCCACCGCGCAGCATCCATTTTGACCCGATCAAGGCGTTGAGACCTGAGTAGCCGGCCCTGAGCACAACAGCCGCTGCTTCATATACCATCGCTTCTTCATGGATGTTTACCTGATTGACGGCACTTACGAACTCTTCCGCCACTTTTTTGCTGTGCCCTCGTCAAAAGATGCCGGCGGCCAGGAAATTGGCGCGGTGCGCGGCGTGCTCACCTCGGTTTTGTCGATGATCGAGAAGGGCGCAACCCATTTGGGAGTTGCCACGGACCATGTTGTTGAATCGTTTCGCAATGACCTTTATCCCGGCTATAAAACCAGTGAAGGCGTTGCGCCAGAGCTGCTCTCGCAGTTTCCGATCCTTGAAGAAGCGCTGGAATCCATGGGAGTGAAAGTCTGGCCGGAAGTTTACTTTGAGGCCGATGACGCGCTGGCCTCGGCGGCCGCGAAAGCCGCAAACGATGAACGGGTGGGCCAAGTGCTGATCTGTACGCCCGATAAAGACCTGGGCCAGTGTGTCGCCGGCAATAGAGTTGTCCAGCTTGACCGCCGACGCGATATTCTGCGCGACGAAGCAGGCGTGATAGAAAAGTTTGGTGTCCGCCCGCAATCCATTCCCGACTATCTTGCCGTGGTCGGTGACAGCGCGGATGGCTACCCTGGAGTGGCAGGATGGGGGCTTAAAGGCGCGACCCTGGTCCTCTCGCAATATCCGCACCTTGAAGATATTCCCAAAGACTGGCACGCGTGGCATCCTTCCATCAAAAAAGCGCGCGCTTTGTCCGAATCGTTATTCAGCGCCTCGGACGACGCCTTGCTGTTTCGCACACTGGCAACGCTGCGGCTTGATGTGCCGGTGTTTGAATCGGTTGAGGACCTTCGCTGGAAAGGTCCACGACCGAACTTCAGCGAAACCTGCAGTCGGCTCAAAGCGGCTGATCTGGGTCGCCGTGTGGCCAGCGTCATGCCAGTCAACGCAAAGCCTTCTTAGGAATAAAAAAAGAGGCCGCCTTTTTTTGCGGCCTCTTAGGTAATCAGCAGCTTGCTAGTCTTACAAACCGTTTACTGGCAGGCTTGCGAAGACGCTCCGACCAATGAATCGCAGAACTTGGCCAGGGACGCTCCGCCGGCGGCGCCGGTAGCTGGGATAGTAATTGTCTGTTCCGTCAACACTCCGTCGGTCACCGTGCCGCCGTTCGGGACGGTGAGTGAAGGATGATCAAAGGGCGCGCTCTGGCTGCGCACTCGCTCATCGGTCAGCGTTTTCAGGAAAGCTACGACCGCAATTTTATCCAGCGGACCAAAGCTTGCCCGTTCAAGATTGGGATCCATGTCCACGGACGGGAAATCACCGCGGTGGCTATAGAAATCAACCACCTGGCTTAGCGTGGCCTGGCCGCCATTCAAAAAGAACGGAGCGGTCAGTTCAACGTTGCGCAGGCTCGGCGTTTTTACGGCCCCGCTTACGGCAACCGGCGCGCCGGCTGGGACTTGCGTTCCGCTAACCTGTCCCATGGAAGCAAGCTGGGCTACGGAGAGCGACGCTAATCCAGAAGGATCAGAAGCGGCGATGCCCATATCATCATCGGTGGGACGAACACCAATGTTGTGGAAGCCAACATCATGCCAGCGTCCACCGGGCAGTTGCTCAACCACGGAGCCTTTAGACGTGACGTTGGAAATCGTCGCATCAGTAAACTCAGCGCCGTTGTGGCAGTTCGTGCAGCCGCCTTTACCTTCAAATCGATTCAAGCCGAGCTGCTCAAGAGACGTAAGAGCAGAGCGGTTGCCTTCCATAAACTGGTCAAAGCGAGAGCTATCTGAAACCAGAGTTGATTCATACATCTGGATAGCTACTCCCCAGAACATAGAGAAGTTGTATTCCATCTGTGAGTACTCATCTGTATTCTCTGGCGTACCGTTGAATAGAATGTTGCTATTTGCGTCAACTACCACATTAGAGCTCCACCACTTAGGCTGGAAAGCTGCCTGGATCATGGAGATATAAGTGGTATTCAAGCCGTTGCCCGGAGCCGCGCTCAGCGTGCCCAGAACGCTATCGTCTGGTGCGACCTGTTGCAGCGCCAGCGGAGTGAGCATGAGCATCTTCTTGCCCATCTTCACAAACGGACGGCCCGTGGCGGACATTTCAACGTCGCTGCCCGGAGGCCCAACGGCCTGCGATGCCAGCGAAGAGTTCGATAAGCGAAGCGTCACTTCGATCGTCGAGGTCGGATTGCTGGGATCGACCGAGATAAGCTTTGCGTTAGGATCACCGGCGCCGAATGGATTCACGCCGTTGAATGTGCGTTGCGCGCGGCCATCCCAGAAATTGCGGTAGTTGAACACCGCATTAATTACAGGAGGCGCGTTGCGCGGCGTTGACCGACGCACATTTACCGTGCCGCCATTGCCGTCGGAGATGCTCCAGACAGGATCGGCGACGGACGTTTCGTTTTCCGCGGCCTGGCCAAGCACCACGTCATTGAAGTTGTTGCGTAACACACCTTGTGAACCCACGATGTTGTTGTTATCGCGAGTAGAAGTGTGCAGAGGGAAATCAGTCAGGCTGAGAGCATGGTTTGGTCCAAAGCCTGCGAAGAATGTATTTGAGTCCACCGCGGGATTGCCGTTGCCATCAACACGACGCAAGCCAGGATCAGCCTGGTTCATGGTGCGGCTGTCCGCGCCAGCGTTGAAATGGCAGGTAGCGCAGGCCGTTTGGCCGTCGCTGCCAAATTGCATTTCCCAGAAGAAGGCCTTGCCTAGCGCGATAGTTGCGTTCTTGTCCTGGATCAGGTCAGCAAGTTCAGCTGCGGTTGGCCCAGGAACAGTAATGGTTTTCAGTGAAGCAAGACCACGACCGTCGTGACCTCCGCCGCCATTTCCTCCGCCACCATTTCCGCCACCTTTATTTCCACCGCCACCGCCATTATTCCCACCACCGCCATTTCCACCTTTGCCGCTGCCAGTGCCGCCGCCATTATTTCCGCCGCCGCCGTTGCCGCCAGCGTTTACGCCACCACCAGTATCTCCACCACCACCGCCGTTCGCGCCTTTACCTTTTTGTCCACTGGCCTGGATGCCGCCATTTCCACCCTTACTGCCCAGGACGCCATTGCCGTTGTCTTGACCGCCACCGCCACCACCGCCGCCTTTGGCGGAGAGATAGGTGACGCTGAGTAGTGTGATCACGCACAGAGAAAGTATTAGCGTAACCAGTTTTTTTAATTTGCTTTGGGAAAGCATTTGAAGCGCTCCTTGTGTGCTCCACTGACCCAGACAATGCGTGTGGTGAACAAGATGCTTTGATCGGCTGACGAACACTGCTGCATAGCCAAAGTAAAAACTGGATAGTTTGAGTGAAACTACAGGGCCGGAAACCCAGTTCTTGCCTTACATTGCCTTCAGTGACCTTCAGCGCCGTTGCACCACGGCACTTATGAGGGTCCTTGTTTTTTTGTGGCTGCCACGGGACACACTGCCGGGAAGACGTACTTCCCACAGAGCGGCCATAAGCATCCACCCGTCGATTCCCGCTCAGATTGCACCCGCCAACTTAGGACTTCATTAAACCCGTATTAAATTCCTTAACAAATCGTATTCCGCTATATTTTTTCGCGCTCGTCTGCACACATCTGCAAAAGACTGCACAGTTTCTTTCGATATTTTGGGTTTTGCGCTAACTGCCCGAGCAGAGATTGATAATCAAAGAGGTTTCAATGCGGATGGGATCTGGGCTGGGGTGGAAGATCGACGTTAGCGCAAGCTCTTGATCAGCGCCGACGAGAACAAATCGTCCTAAGAAATAGCTATAGCACCTTGGGAGATCAAGCGGAATGAAGATAGACAAAGGTTAGATGTTACTTCCCTGGATGGCTAAAACCGCTTATTCGTAATCCTGAGCCGGGATTAACCAACGCCTTCCCCGAAACTCTGAGCGAGCCCCTCTATCCTCGATCAGCATCCGCCAGCAGCTTGCTCAAGCTGGGTTTATGCTTGTCTTTTTTGGGGTGCTTCTTGTTCTCGGCGCGCTTCACCGGCGGCGGCGTCCCCAGCACGGCCCGCGACGCGGCCTTTACCGCACTTGTCGCGCTGAACTTCTTAAGCTTCTTCTTTTTCGGCATAATTGCTATTTAACCATGAACGTCCGCGTTGGCCTGCGCCTTGCGTTGACCAAAGCTACGGTCGCAAAATAGTATCAGGAAGACGAGCTAGCCCTTGGGAGGCTCAACATGCGTATCCGTTTGGTGTGTTTCATCCTACTGCTATTTTCTTCTTGCATTGGTTTCGCTCAACTTCAGGTAGCTGTCTTCACTGGCGTGTCGCTAGGCTGCTCCAGGAACGTGATTGCTCCCAATTCCACCATTGATATTGGCTCCTTTCCGGTTGGTGCTAGTGGCGGCGGGGCGCTCTGCCTCATCAATACCGGCACATCCGCAATAACGGTGACCGCCCTAACCGTTACAGGCGCCGACTTCAGCGCTAGTGCAGGCAATCTGCTGCCGCTTGTTGTTCAGCCCGGTGCTGGATCACCCAATGTCGCAGGATTTAACTTTGTCCCCACCTCGGCTGGGACCAAAACGGCGCAAATCACCTTTGTGGACGATGCGTCCGGAAGTCCGCAGACGTTTACCTTGAGTGGCACCGGCTTCACGGATTTTGGCCTGAACACTCTTGTGCCCGGTGATAACACGCACACAGTCACTGCCGGACAGGGCGTCGACTATCAACTGACCGTATCAGGCGTCCCAACTTTCAGCGGCATTGTTAACCTTACTTGCAGCAATCTTCCGCAGGGAGCAAGCTGTACGTTTTCACCTGCTTCGGAGCCTTTGCAAAGCGGCAACAATGAGTTTTTGCAGTCTAACCTTGCCGTCAGCACAACTGCCCGGCCCGCGGCTTCTTTGCACAACCCTGGTATTAAGGTCTGGTATTCCCTGGCCGCCGTCTTTGCTCTCGTCCTCGGCGCATCCGGCATTCGCTTGAAGAGAATTGGGCTGTTTTTGTGCTTCATCCTCATGGGATTCGTGATCTCTTGCGGCGGTGGTAGCCGCACGGTCCCTCCGGGACCCACTCCGGCAGGCACATTTACGTTCACGGTCAATGGTACTTCCGGTAGCACAACTCACAGCAAGAACATGGTTCTGGTGGTGAATTAGATTGGCAGATGCACTTCGGATCCCTGCTGGAGACTTATCCTGGCCCTCAACCGCTAACGTTATCCAGCATTTTTCGTGCTCCCAAGGCCCTCTGTGGTTGATAATAGGATTCAAATGGATGAGCGCGATTTTTTTGACGAAAAGGAATCCAAGAAGCCACACACACTTACGTGTCCGCATTGCCGCCAGCCGGGCGAGTACGAACTTTCATGGCTGGTGCGGACCAAGAAGAGGCAGCTCTCCGGCCGCGCCGACGAGCGTGACCGCGCCAAGTTCGCCAAAGCACAGTCCTATATGGTCCGTCGCGACGATATGGTCATGTGCAAAAACGTTCGCTGCCGCAAGCGCTTTGAAGTTGCCGGAATCCAGTCGGTCGCGTTTCTTTAATTAGCGGCTCGGCATCTCCAGCGGAGCGTGTCTTAAAAGACTGCTCAGAAACCGGGGATCGGTAGAGAAGATCGGTAGAAAAGATCGACGTTATCAGATAGCAGCCGTCTTTTGGGGGATTTTCCGCTCGAGCGAACGAGCCCTGCCTCTTATTTCGCGGAGTTAGAAGCCTTCGGCACCAACTGAATCTCAAAAATACTCGGCCACAACTTGCCTGTCACAAACAGCCGCTTATGAATTGAATCGTAGGCGATCCCGTTCAGCACCGCGCCTTCCTGGCGGCGGTAAACAGGGCTGAGCAGGCCGGTGAGATCAATCCATCCCACCACTTTGCCGCTCTGCGGAGAAATGCGCGCAATCCGGTCAGTCTGCCAGATATTGGCAAACAGTTCGCCTTCCACGAATTCCAGTTCATTCAACTGATCAACGGGAGTGTCGCCGTCGCGCACCGTAAAGCGTCTTTTTTCTTTGAGCGTCACGGCGTCAAGCACGCGGATATCGGCCGTGCCATCGCTCATAAAAAGCTCACTGCCCCGTGAAGTGAGTCCCCAACCTTCACCGGGATAAGAAAATTGCCGCAGCAGTTTGAAGTCGGCCAGGTTATACACAAAGCCCACGTGCGACTGCCACGTAAGCTGAATGACTTTATTTCTCACAATGGCAATGCCTTCACCAAAGTATTCGCCGGGCAGGTCCACATGCTGCAGCACTTCACCGGTTTCCAGCCGGACCTTCCGCAGTTGCGATCGTCCATTCAACCCCGTGCCTTCATAAAAAAAGCCGTTAAGGTAAACCAGCCCCTGGGTGAATGCGGCGGGATCGTGCGGATAGTCGCGAATGATCTTGAACGTGTATTCAGGCGGACGCTGTGGCCCAGGCGCGTGGGACCGCTGCCCGCCTACCAATTGTGCTGACATGGCAAACACCAAAGCTATGGCCAACGATCTGCAAATAAACGATCTGCAAATAAGCGATCTGCAAATAAGCGATCTGCGCATAAACGATCCACTAATAAAAGGCCTTTGAATACAAACCGATGTAAATCAGAGTCCTCCAAGCATAGTAGAAAGCTTCAGGGCATACTAACTATCTGGGTTTCTCCTTGTCTTGCTCGCCAGTTTGCGGTG
>DASXJO010000548.1:0-10572 GCA_036497385.1 Candidatus Angelobacter sp.
CACAACGGCCGCCGCCGATGAAATCCTTGCCGACAAAAAAGTCTTCGTCATTCCAGACATTCTTGCCAACGCCGGCGGCGTTACCGCGTCGTATTTCGAATGGGTGCAGGACCGCCAGGGCTATTTCTGGAAGGAATCCGCTGTCAATGAGCAGCTTGAGTTCATTCTGCGTGAGGCCTTTGAGGACGTGGTGCATTTCTCTGACACGCACGGCGTCAACAACCGGATCGCGGCTTATATGCTGGCTATCTCGCGGGTAGCGCATACCATCAAGCTGCGTGGAATCTACGCGTAAGTAATTGCGGACCGCGGCGCCGGATCTCCAGAAAGCGCGGTTTTTGCTCGCCCTCGGCTTCACGCGCCTCCCGACTATCACATTGTTCAGCTCCACACCGCCTGCTCTCAGCAGGCGGTTTCGTTTCTGCTCACATCTCATTCGTTACCGGCGGCAACCTCCGGATCATCAACCCTTTCAAGAGCCGTGAATTGCTCGGGCCATAATCCTGAGCGCTGACTACTGATTGCTAGTTGTCAAAGAACAATTTCACCATCGCATCCGCGATTGCTTGCTCATTCCAGAGCTATGCTGCCCTTGTCGCTGCTCGGTCTTGCCTTTGATTTTCAATTTTGGCAGTTACCCGATTCTGGCAACTTTGGCACTTTCCCTGCGTCCTTTGTGATTCAACGCTTACCTTTGAGATCTCTGCGTCCTTACCGGTGAAAACTTCTACTTCTACTGAATGGCTAATGGCTATAGTAGCTCTATTCCATCAGCGAATCAATAGCGAATCAGGCCATTGTCCTTTTACCTGCTCATTTAGTATCTGGCCACATCTCAAGCTAACCGCTTGCCGACTATTCTGTGCCCCAGAGAAGTCCAGATCCACCTGATAGCTATCCGTTGGATAATTAACCATCAGCTTGTTCTGCGACACTGTTTACAAACTAGTCACTTGTTATCCTCAGGCATCTCCGCTTATAAGCTTAAGCCACACTCCTTTTTAGAAGTCGGCCCCTCAACTTCCGCGCATCAGGCTACAAAAGCTTTAGGCTGCAAAACTTTTATCTCAAGGTGAGTTCATGAAATTAGCCAAGCTGGCGGTGACGTTTGCAATCATTTTCAATACAAGCTATCTGGTCCTGGCCCAGAGCCAGCCAAACACCGAAAATGGCGTTAAGTCATTCGGCAGCTACACGGGCAGCGATATTGACACGGTAAACCTGCAAAACGGCAATGTGATGCTGCACATTCCATTGTTCTCTTATCCCCAGCGCGGCGGGCTCGGCCTTGGATATTCCGTCCAGCTCAATTCCAAGAACTGGCAGGTTGGCCAATACTACAGCAACAATATCTTGCTGTACCGCTGGATGCTGGGTGGGCAACCGGGACTATCTTTAACCGGCAGCTATGATGTTCTTGTCCAACGCGGGCGGACTATCACTACCGATATCAACGGAAACGTGACCGAAGCCGATTTCGACTACGCCGTCCGCACGGCGGATGGAGCGGTGCATTGGCTTTCTACGGGTGTTTTGGCCAACGGCAATATGGTCACCCTTGACGGCTCCAACTTCCAGTTCACCCTTATCCGGGGAACCAAATTTGACCACAGCGACGATACTGGCGTTCTAAAGGACAGCAAGGGGAATACTTACAATTACCCATCAATTTCCAATGATTACTCCAAGATCGCTCCGGCGTCGGGAACGTCGGCCAACCTGGTGTCCCATGTCGCCTTTACCAACACCTTGATGCCGCCCGGGAATAACACTGTACAGATATTTAACGACGTGGGGATGCCAAGCACCATGACCGATGCCAATGGAAACACCATGAATCTTGGCTTCGTCGTTGATCCAGTTACGGCCGCCGTCTCAATCCTTTCCCTAGTGGATGGCAATGGCAATACCATCAACTTTTCCTCGGGGACTGGCGCCGGGGCAGTTCCAACTGCCAATTGCCCAACCCTCAGCACTGCCAGCGGTGCTTATTCCTATAGCTTTCCCGGACCGTATGGGAATATTAGCCCCCTTACCATTTGCTCGACCGCCGTGACCTTGGCGCCCGCGTTTTCCCAGCCCAATGTCGGAGCTCCCAAAAACGACACTTTTTTTAAGAGCTATCCTATGGGTAGCCAGCCGGCTCCGGTTGGCGGACTGATCATGCCGGACGGGACCAAGTGGGCCTTCGCCTATGACGCATACGGCAACATCACCACTATAAATCTACCCACCGGAGGGGTGATTACATACGAGTGGACAGAGATACCGCTGCCCGCGTGCCAGGACGGCAACACGACGGCAGTAAGCCGGGCGGTCTTCAAACGCGAGGTAAATGACCTGAGGAACCCGGTTCAAACCTGGCAATACACCTGGGGAACGACGCAGGCGGACGGCACCATCACCAACTATGTGCTTGACCCCAACGACAACGAGACCGCGCACGTTTTTAAATCGCCGGTGGCAAACCTACCGTGCGCGCTGTATGAGACAGAAACCCAGAATTATCAGGGAAGCCATCTGGGTGGAACGCTGCTCAAAACCGTTGACACTCACTATGTCGGCGTCATGGACTCCAATGATGATCCGAACAATGCAGTAAGCTTTGCCAGCCGAGTGGTGGCGGATACCATCACCACCACACTGCCGGGCAACAAAATCAGCAAGATCGTGCGTCAGTACGACGGCTATCCTGCGAACGCAACTTTTGGAAAAGTGATTGACGAAAAGGTTTACGATTATGGGACAGGGGGGCCGGGACTGCTGCTGCGGGAAACAGCCACCACCTACCAATGGCAGGCGGATGCCACATATTTAAATGCGGGATTGCTGGACCTGCCGGCTTCAGTGATTGTTACAGACGGCAGCGGCTGCAAGATGGCGGAAACCGATTATGTTTACGACGAGACTGCCTATGCCAATGTAAATTATGAGAGCAACGTCGGAACGTTGCCCGCGGGCACGCACCAGGCAGTAAACACGCCGCGCGGCAACCTGACCACGACCAAGCACATGCTGTTTGACCACAGCCAATGCATACCGACGGCGCAGACCACGGTGAGCAGCCATACCATATGGTATGACACGGGCGAAGCGCACCAGCACATTGATCCACTGGGGCATATCACGACCGTAAGTTATGACGTGGCTTATGACGGCATGCTGGCCACGCAGACCTGCTCGCCACAAACCAGCGTGAGCCACTGCGTGAGCGGAACGTACGATTTTATTACGGGGTTGCTGAAGAGCTTCACCAGCGAAAACGCGACAACGCAGGCCAGCGGCAATACCGCTGGGGACAGCGCGCATACCAGCAATTTTACTTACGACACTTCATGGCGGCTCACCAACGCGCAAGCGCCGCCGGACCCAGCCAATGGCGGCGCCAATGCTCAGACTATTTTCAACTTTGGCACTGCTTATCCGTTCACCATCCAGAAGCAAAAGTCCATCACCATGGCCATGACTGACTCTTCCACTGCTTATCTGGACGGAGTGGGCAGGGCGTACCAAGCCGTGCATGCCGTTCCCGGCGGCCCGGCCAAAGTGGACACCAAGTATGATGGCCTGGGCCAGGCTACCAGCGTGAGCAACCCATACTTCACCACCTCCGATGCGACGTATGGCGTGACGCAGCCGATATATGACGGGCTGGGGAGAACCACGCAAATAACCAAGCAGGACGGCAGCATCGCATCGGTTTCTTTTAATGCCAACTGCGTCACCACGACGGATGAAGCGGGTAAGCAACGGCGCAGCTGTTCGGACGCGATGGGACGGCTGCTTGAAGTAGACGAGGCGGGGGCTGCCACCATTGGCGCTCAGGCGCAAGCGACCGTCGATATCGGGGCCATGAAATCGGTGATGGTTGGCGGACATGCGGCTGCCAAGGCGACCGGCAGCATCACCGTGAGCGGAGTTGAACAGGTGAAAGATATTCCTGGAGCGCGCTACTGCGCTGTTCTGGGAGCCCACGGCAGCTGCCTTGACTGGGAGTTCTACAGCGACACCTTCATTTATGACAACGGGAATGTCCAAGTCTCTGTCAATGGGCAGCTGTTTTCCTATGCCTATAGCTCTGCGGACACGGTTACGACCATCGCAAATTCTCTAGCGGCCTCGATCCGTGCGTCGTCTTCAACCACCGACTATTCGAGTGTTGTGGTCAACACCGCAGCTACGCCGCCCACGGCAACGATCTTTTTAACTGCGCGAAATGCGAACGCAGCGGGCAACAGCATCACGCTGAGTCTCACCGCCACCAGCTATAACACAGCCAATTTTGCAGCGGCGTCTTTCAATCCCAGCGCGTCCGGAGCGGCTCTGACGGGCGGAATCGATGCCTATGCCGGCACACAGGTAACGGACTCAGGTACAGTGACAATCTCGGTTGGAAGCTTTACCAGCGCCGCTATTTCCTACGGCCTGAGTACGGCCAACAATACGGCTGGCAAGGTAGCATCCGCGCTGGCGAACGCGCTGACCGGCTCCGGATTTGCCGCTACTTTGACGCCCGGAAGCACGGTGCTGACCGTCAGGGACACGTCTTCCCGGGCATCAAGCAATGGCGCGGCAGTTCAGCTGCATCCGGCAACAAGTGATCCGGGAGATTTTCCGGTAGCGTCATTTAATGCATCGGGCACGCTGAACGGCGGCGCAGATCCGGTGTTGACGGCCCTGGGACTTGTGACGTTGTATCAATACGACGCTCTGGGCAATTTGCTGTGCGTGGAGCAGCACGGCGGAGTTACAGGAACGGGTTGCAACGCGGCAGCTTCTTATGACGCTAGCAGTCCGTGGCGCGTGCGGCGATTCAGTTACGATTCGCTTTCGCGGCTCCTGACGGCAAGTAATCCTGAGTCAGGGACCATCACTTACTCTTACGATCTGGACGGCAATCTGCTGCAGAAGACCTCGCCTGCGCCCAACCAGACTGGATCGGCCACGCAGACGGTGAGCTATTGCTATGACGCGCTGCATCGGGTGACCGGCAAAGGCTACGGAGCGCAAAGCTGTCCGCTGACAACGCCCGTCGTCAGTTACGTTTATGACTCTGGCACAAATGCGATCGGCAAGTTGAGTTCGTTAACGGATCAGGCCGGAACAGCGAGCTACAGCTATGATGTTTTGGGAAGGCTTGCATCGGAAACGCGCGTGATTTCGGGCGTGAGCAAGTCAATGAGCTATAGCTACAACCTGGATGGTTCGCTCAAGACGCTGACAAACCCCAGCGGCGCGGTGATTACCTATACGCCAGACTCAGCGGGGCGCGATCTCTCGGCTGTGGATAGCGGCAACGCCATTAACTACGTCACCGGCGCAACGTATGGACCGGACAGCGGACTGACTGGTTTCATCAGCGGCAACAGCGCGACGTTTGCCGGGATTACCAGCGCGTTCAGTTACAACAAGCGCCTGCAGCCGGTGAACATGTCGGCCAACGCGCCGAGCCAGACTGTTTTCTATATTGGGTATGACTTCCACGTCGGCAACGGAACGTCGGGAGCAGACAACGGCAACGTCTTTGGCATCACGAATTACCGTGACCAAACTCGTAATCAGACGTTTACCTATGACGCGCTGAACCGGCTTACTTCGGCGCAAAATGCCGGGACGGATTGCTCAGCGATAGTTCTTCAGAACAAGACCGAGTACTGGGGCAACAGCTACGGCTATGACGCCTGGGGCAACCTGCTCAACAAGACCGTCACGAAATGTTCAGCCGAAAATCTCAGTGTCGCAGCGCTGGCGAACAATCAACTCACCGGCTATAGCTATGACGCTGCGGGGAACATGACCAACGATCCCACTGACGGTGTGACGCTCAGCTACGACCAGGAAAACCGCATTACCGGAGCGGCTGGATATACATACACCTATGATGCAGACGGTAATCGGGTAAAGAAATCGAATGGCAGCACGGGAACGCTCTACTGGTATATGACACCGGGAATTGTCGCTGAATCAGACCTTACGGGGGTGCTGAAATCGGAATATGTCTTCTTTGGTGGGGAGCGTGTCGCCCGCAAAGACTTTCCGAGCAACGCCGTCTCTTATTACTTCTCTGACCATTTAAAGACCGCGTCGGTCATCACCGATGCCGCGGGCAACATCAAGAGTGAATCCGATTTCTATCCGTGGGGCGGCGAGCTTCAGTTCGTCAACAATGATTCCAACCGCTACAAATTTACCGGCAAAGAACGCGATTCAGAAACCGGTCTCGATTATTTCGGCGCGCGGTATTACTCGAACGGACTCGGAAGGTGGGTAAGCGCGGATTGGAGTCCCACGCCGGTACCGGTACCTTATGCAGATTTTGGTAATCCGCAGAGTCTGAATCTGTATGGATTTGTTGGCGGCAATCCCGCCAGCAAGGCTGATCCGGATGGACACTTTCCATTGCTGGCCTTGGCTGGCGGGGGTGCTCTGGCCGAGTTTGGTGGGCCGGTACTCGTAAGTAACCCGGTGGGATGGACGGTCCTCGGGGTGGCAGCTGTCGCCACAATCGGATATGTGGCTTATGAGCATTTCCACACTCCGCCAAGTACGAGCACTTCAACAAACACAGGCACACCAGCGACAACACCCACGAATACGCAGACTGGCACTCCTGCTTCTACAGCCACCAGCACGGAGACTGGGGCACCTGCTTCCACGTCTCAGTCTGGCTCAGTGAGTTCGACTAGCGCGAGTACCAATACAGGGACGATTTACAAAGTACCTGGGGCCAGCACGAAGAGCGGTAAACCTTATATCGGGAGACATAATAAACCCAATCCCGCCAAGACCCGACGATCAAATGACGGACGTGACCGATCAAAGGCAAAGGTTGTAGACAAATATCCAGCAGATGATCCGCAGGCAGGACGTGTTGCCGAACAAAAGCAGATAGATAAAAATGGCGGGGTCGAAAAGCTTGATAATATGAGAAACGAGATAAAGCAACCAAAATAAACAGTCGCATGACTCAAGAAGCTAAGATCGAGGATTTCTGGAAATGGTTCAGTGGCGTTGCTGCGTCATTGGCATTCGACGTCGAAAATTCATTGGTGTTGGAGGATCTTGATAAACGCCTTCTCGACTTAGATCCGATGTTGTCTTGGGAGATTGGACCTGGCTCCTCTGAGCCGTTGCAGCTTGTCATCTCTCCCAACTTAGATCTGAATTTGCTACCAACCGCGAGGAAGATTATTTCAGCTGCCCCTGTGCTTGATGGTTGGGAATTTTATTCAGCGAGAAGGCCGAAGAACTGGGATTACAAGCTGTTGATGGAAAGATCCGAAGGAACGAGTCCCATACAGCTCGACGCATCGGGTTGGGGTTTTGTTCTCTTACAATATCCAGATGGCGCTAGAGAGGTGTTGCTCAGCGGCAAGGATCTCCCAGAGTTGAACGATGATGAACGGTGGCAAGCGGCAGCGATGACGCTGGAAAGTATCCTTGGTGAAGAAGAGCTTCTCAATCGAATCAGCGAGTTCGAGCTCGTAAATCAGCTTGAGGCGCGTTTCGCCGCAAAAGAAAGGCCAATCCAGCAGCTCCGTGAAGCTGTGTTGGGATGAGTGCTCCCAAGAATCTAAGCTGTACTAAAGACCTGTACTCCTTCGGCTGGCCACGTTCAACAAAACGCCCAGGCTGGCCAGCATCACGAACAAGCTTGATTTGTGGTAAGAACGAACGGCAGCGGGATGCCGTTGGTCGGTCACAGTGCCAAGAACCAAGCCGATGTTAGAGAGTGCTTGAAAAAATAGCTATTTCTTCTGATTCTCTATTTATTCGCTACTTAACTCAGCTAAAATCCCGCAGCACCTCAGGGTGCAAGCGGTACGAAGATCTTTGGAAATCCGCGAGCCGAAAGCGCGATTGGCAAACCGCGAGAAACGGGCTCGATACAACCATGGTCACCAACTCCATTTCCTGTTGCGGCACCTCTGGCTTCTTCAGCATGTCCCCAAAAGCACAAAGCTCTCACTGAAACGAGAGCTTTGGCAGGTACTCTTGTCAGCAATCTGAGGCCGCTCTCGGCCTTTTCCATTCCTACTTAAACTCTTCCCCGAACTAATTTCTTTTTCCTGCCGCCGGACTTCTTCTTTGTTCCGCCCTTTTTCTTCGCAGCTTTTTTCGCAGGAGCTTTCTTCCCGCGAGAGCCGCCGCCGCCTTTTTTGCCGGCGCTCTTCTTTTTCCCTGCCGATTTCTTTTTAGCCGCTGGTTTTTTCTTGGCAGCTTTTTTTGCCGCAGGTTTCTTTTTTTCGCCGCCACCGCCACCGCCGCTCTTGCGCGCGGGAGCCGGTGCGCTTACGGGAGCAAGACATGAACGATGATGATGAATATGGCGAAACTGGCGGCTAGGCGAATCAGGCCATTGTCCTTTTACCCGTGGGTACAAATCCGCGATCTGCCGATTAGACAGCCACCCGTGTCCACTTCCTCGCGGCACTGGCATGTTAGCCCGTCCGTCAGAATAGGTACATTGACACAAACAAACCCGGCTCCTCGTCCTTGGACGCCCTGCTATTTCTTGCCCCGGCGGAGTGGCTCACACCTATGGGGACTCAATTCATAGCCTCGGTTTGTTAATAGTGCTTCTGCGGCTCCACTGGCTCGAATCAATCAAGCAGAGTGTGATTTTAATCACATGCGGCATATGCTCCGGCATGACAAAATTAATTATTAAATCAGCCAAGAACTCCAGTCCCCACAACTCACGCAGACTTCAACTCATTCTTGGCACAGGGGCTTTTGCGTTATGCTTCGCTGTTTTCGGCTCACTTTCAGCCATGATGCCCGTCCTCAAAAAACAGTTTCACCTTGCACCGGTTCAGGCTAGCGTTGCCATGGCCATTCCCGTGCTGCTGGGTAGTCTGGGACGAATTCCGCTCGGCCTGCTTGCTGATCGCCTGGGTGGCCGAAAGGTTTTTACCTGGACCATGATCGTCTCCGTTGTAGCCGCGCTCTTGATGGGCAAGGTTGAGACCTATTCGCAATTACTGCTGTTCGGCTTCTTTACGGGAATCGCGCTGGCCAGCTTTTCCGTCGGCGTGGCGTTTGTCAGCGGCTGGTACCCGCCGGAAAAGCAGGGATTTGCTTTGGGGGTTTACGGTGCTGGTAATGTCGGGCAATCTTTGGCCGCATTCGGCGCGCCGCTGGTGTTCGCCTATGCCGGATTCCGCAACACTTTTTGGAGCTTTGCTGCTCTTCTGGCGGTATGGTGCGTGCTCTTCATCTTTTATGCCAAAGACGCTCCACGTACCGCCCCGCCAAAATCATTCGTACAAATGCTGCAGCCGCTGAGCCAAAAGATGAGCTGGGTGCTCAGCTTTTTTTACTTTGTCACGTTTGGCGGGTTCGTCGCCATGAGCATTTATCTGCCCATGTTTCTTACGGAATTATTCAAGCTCACCCCGCAAGATGCAGGCCTTAGGACCGCGGGTTTCGTGCTGCTGGCAACGCTCATGCGGCCTGTAGGAGGATGGCTATCGGATAAAGTGGGCGGCATAACAATTCTGCTCTGGATATTCCCATTTGTAGCGGCCATGGCATTGTTGATGACTTTGCAAACAATGGTCCCATTCACGGTTGGAGCTTTGGGGATGGCGGCCGCAATTGGTCTGGGTAATGGCGCAGTCTTCAAGCTGGTGCCGCAGTACTTTCCTCAATCCATTGGAGCAGTAACAGGACTGGTTGGAGCTATGGGCGGACTGGGAGGCTTCTTTCCTCCTCTGGCCCTGGGTATTATCCGGCAGCAGACAGGATCGTTCCTTTGGGGCTTCGTGTTGCTGGCGGCTTTTGCCTTACTTTGCCTTGCCGTGGTGAAGTTGACTGCTCACTGGCAACATAGCCTGCGGCAATTGAAAGCAACTTAGCAACGCAAGCTGAAGTTATTAGTCGCAGAGCGATATACTTTTCAGTTGGCAATAACAGGCAAAAGCTTCAAGGAGCAACTTTGATCCGCACCGCAGCAACCGGCCGTGATGTAACCCATGCGACAATCTGGGGCTTGGTAGTAGCCGGTGTCCTGCTGCTGCTTATTTTTCTCGGCAGCAGCGGGCTAAAGCACTATGATCCCGCGCTGGTGCCTTATACCGGGGCTTGTGTTTTTTCCGCGTTCGGCATTGCTTACCGCTTTGCCATGTGGCTGCGCCGCCCACCCACGCGCAAATACTGGTTTCAGGGATGGCGGATCTTTTTTCGTCCAACAAAGCTGCCGCGCAACGTCTTTCGCCTGGCGCAGGTGTTTTTTACCGACTTCGTTGAGCAGAGGTTTATTGAAAAGCGCTCGCACGCGCGCTGGGCGGCGCACTGGCTGATTGCCTGGGGATGCATTCTGGCCGCCGCCGTTACCTTTCCGCTTTCGTTTGGATGGGTGCACTTTGAGAGCGCGCCGGATAATCAGGAAGTCTATCGGGCATTCGTTTTCGGCCAGCACGTTTCAACCTTTCATCTGGGAACGGTGACTGCGGCCCTCACTTTCAACGTTCTGGACGTTTCCGCAGTGATGGTGCTGCTGGGAGTGGGACTGGCCTTGTTCCGGCGCGCACGTGACCGTGGCGCAATTTCGGTCCAACAATTTGCCCA
>DASXJO010000549.1:0-4428 GCA_036497385.1 Candidatus Angelobacter sp.
CGTGAAGTACAGGACGCCGTTGACGAGCAGCGGAGTGGCCCGGATGGAGCCTCCAAAATCGCCGCCTGATTCGATGCGGTAGACCCAGGCGAGGCTCATCGAGCTTACGTTCGAATCGTTGATTTTTTTGAGCTGGCTGAAGCGGCGGCCGGAATAATCGCCGTTGTACGTGGGCCACGAATCGGGCGGCGGGTGGAGCAACTGTTCCGGCGAGAGAGCTTGCGCGAGCAAGACGGCGGAGACAAGTGTAAAGAGCGCGCCGGGGGCTATTAGCTTCATTTCAGGGTCTCCAAATAGGCGACGACATCATGCATGTCTTTGTCCGTGTATTCATCAAGCAAGGCATGGTGGACGGCATAGGGATCGTTTGTTTCCACTTTGAGATCCGGCGTGCGTTTCCAGGCATGGTACTCGCCAGCGGAATCACGCAAGGAGACATCGAAATCATCCATTTTTTCGAGCGTGCCCGTGATGGGCGTGCCGCCTGGGGGAGTGACGGTCACCATAGTTGGCTTGGTGGGAGGGGCGCCACGGCCTCGGCCGAAAGCGGCTGTTTCGGGGAACAGGAATTTGGTTTGCAGAGTTGGAGGATTGTACTTGCTAGCAACACCGGCCAGATCGCCGGTGGGCGAATGGCAGGTGTTGCACTTGCCGGCTCCGTTGAAATAAGCCTCGCCGGCTTTGGGGTCACCGGTAAGGACGTTGAGAATTTGCGAATACGCGCCGCCGCGAAGCGTGTCGTTCACGCGCTGGTGGAGAAAGTGCGAAAGGTCGGCGACTTGCGTGCTGGTCAAACTGGACGAAGGAGCGCCACTCTGCATGGGATGGCCTTTGTGCAGAAAGGGACCGAGGGTGCTGCCGTAGCGATCGTGCAGCACAACCAGTGAACGGACGAGGTCGGACCCTTTCTGATTTTCAGGCAGAGGGCCGCTGGGTCCGCGCGCCAGAGGGCCATGGCAGGTGACGCAATCCGTGACGTAGATGGTCTTGCCGCGAGCGGCGGCCGCGGCATCCACGATTTGCTTGTCCGCGGGTCCCATGCTGAATCCTCCGCCGCCGCCTCTACGCGCCGGAGCGCCCGGGGCGTTGGGTTTGGGAGGAAAGTTTTTGGCGAGGTAATCGGTGACTTGCGCGAATTCCCCTTCGGTTCCTTTGGCTCCGCGCCCGATCATGCTCGCGATGACTTCTCCCCATTGTTCGCGGGTCCGTCCTTGTCCGGCGACGATAGCGGTGTTGTGACAAGTGCCGCATAGTTTGAGGACGGTCGCTTTTTGGGGGGCGTCGGGGAGTGGATCGCTAGCCGGGGCGGCGCGTCCTTGCGCGCCAAGCTGCGAGGCGGAGATGACAAGAAGAGAAGCAAGCGAAAGAGACGCTGGGACGGAGGCTCTCATAGGGACCATTCATCATTATCATTGAGTTGCGTTTGAGAATGCTGCAAACTCATGGCGTTCTGAAGGGCGCGATCACCCGGCTGCTATTCGCTAATGGTTAACAGATGACTCCTAGCCAGCAACCTGCTTTGACACTCTTTGCCTTTGGAATGATCGGACTGGGCATCCTCGCGCTGATCTACGGCGATTTCGCACTGGTGTGGCAGCCCGTCGCCGCATGGCTCCCGCCGCTCTGATTGTGGCGCCCCGGACGGAAGCCGTTTGGCTCGGCTTCGGCGAGCTTGCCGTGCTGCTGGCCGGAGGCTGGGTTCTGTTTGCAAGATTGGCGGAGTTACGAGAGGGATCGCCCTTCACGTTCGCGACGGGCGAGAATGGCATCCGCATGGCACGGATTCTCTTTGCGGTTTCGCTGATACCGATTGGGCTTTCACACATCGTGTATTCGAAGGAGACGGTTGCACTCGTGCCAGTGTGGCTTCATTTTCGAATTGGCTGGGCCTACCTGACGGGCATTGGACAGATCGTTTGCGGTATTAGCGTGCTGTTCTCGATCTATCCGCATGTGGCGGCGATGGTGGAAGCAGGAATGTTGAGTTTATTTACGCTCCTCGTCTGGGGTCCTGCGATTCTGGCGGCGCCAACGACACGATTGCCGTGGACTGCGTTTTTCATTTCATGGTCGATCGCGAGCGCTGCATGGATGATCAGCCAATAACATCGCAGGGAAGGCGTTCCATAAAGGGTAAGTTTGGAAAGTGAGCCTATTCGGATATTCAATTGGTTAACCGCAGAAAAATGACCTTTCTCTGACACGGACTATTGGTTACTCTCATTCAAAGGAGATGGTATGAATTGACCACGCTCATTCGGCGGTAGGCTCCAGAAGGGAACTTCTGGAGTAGACAGGCCACAGGCTGGATTTATGCTTGAGGCGCTTGCGACCTCGTAAAGGAGATTAGTCAGACCTGTGAGCCGGAGCGCCACCGTAAGGCCAGAGATGGACCTTGGATAGGAGAATGGTGACCGCCGGAAAGCGAACGTCTACTCCGCTTGGTTCTCAACGTTGCGAAAACGAGGAGAAGGAAATGGAAGCCAAGCGCTACATCGGAATCGATCTGCACCGGAACTGCTTTACGGCGTGTCTCCGGCTGGAGAACGGAAGAGAGTACTTGAAGGAATGGAAACTGGAGGAACTGGCGAAGTTCGCGGAGAAGCTGCGGCCCACCGACCAGGTGGCGGTGGAGGTGACGGGCAACACGCGGCTGTTCCACGACGCGGTGGCGCCGCACGTCGCACGGGTAGTGGCGGTGAATCCCAGCCAGTTCCAAGTCATCACCCATTCGGTGAAGAAGACCGATTGCAATGATGCCCGGAACTTGGCGTTGTACTTGGCCAAGGATCTATTGCCGGAGGTGCGGATGAAGGACAAAACGCAGGCGCAGATCGCCTCGCTCACGCAGACGCGGGACAGCATGGTAAAGCTGCGCACGGCGCTGAAGAACAAGGTGAACAATCTTTGCTCGGCGCAAGGAGTGAATCTCAATAAGGAATCGCTGTCCAGCGAGAAGGGATTGAAGGCAGTGCTGGAAATGCACTTCGATCTGCTGGTGAATCTGGAGCTGAAGATCATCATCGATCAAATTCGCAGCCTGAACAAGAGCATTGCCGAACTGGAGGAGACCATCGGCAAGCAGGGCCAGAAACTGGAAGGACACAAGAATCTGACCAGCATCAAGGGAATCGGCGGACTCAGCGGCGGCATTCTGTTGTCGATCATCGGCGATATCGGCGACTTTGCCGACGAGGGGAAACTGGCCGCTTACTTTGGGATCGTTCCGCGCGTGTCGAACTCCAATGAAACCGAACGCAGCGGGCGGATCACCAAACGCGGGACTAAGCTGGGGCGAACCACGCTGATCCAATGCGCCCTGATCGCGCAACGCTACAGCCCCTATCTGAAAACTTACTACCAAAAGATAAAGAGCCGGCGGGGCACCGGGAAGGCGATCGTCGCCCTGGCGCGGAAATTCCTGGGAATCATCTATCGAACGCTCAAGAACAAGTGGGTGTTTGAAGACTTCCCTAACTTTGTACTGGCGGAGGAAGCAGCATGAACCAAAACACCGGCACCTCCGCTCCACATGGCTTCGCTCGATTCCGATGGCTCATCGGCCGTTGGCACCTGGCAAGCCAAGACCCAAGGCTATGAACCTCGGAGTAGACAAAACATCATAGGAGACATGATTTGGATCAGGGATTTCGTTATTTTGTCGGGATTGACTGGGAGACCGAGAATCACTGCGTTGTACTGCTCGATCGCGAGGGACGAGCGATCGAGCAGACAACGTCGCCCACAGCGGAGAGGGGCTTATTCTCCTTGTGGAAAGGCTAAACAGGCGAACTCTTTGCGATGCCGCCGAAGTGGCAATTGCCATCGAAGTGGCTTGGGGAGCATTGGTCGAAACTCTGGTTGAGAGTGGATTCGCCGTCTTCTCGATCAACCCGAAGCAAGTGGATCGATTCCGTGATCGCTTCACGGTAGCAGGAGCCAAAGATGACGGTCGTGACGCCCTGGTTCTCGCAGGGTCGTTACGCACTGATCGGAAAAGCTACAGGCGCGTAGGGGTTGACACACCGGAGATTATTCGACTGCGAGAACTGGCTAGGTTCGAGGAAGAGCTCAAGATCGAATTGCGGCGGGTAACGAACCGCCTGTGGCAACAGCTGCACCGCTACTACCCCCAGGTTCTGAAGCTGAGCCCGGCTGCAGACGAGCGATTCGTTTGGGACGTACTGAATGCAGCTCCGACTCCGATTGAAGGCTCACGACCCGAAGACCGACAATTCATATCGGCTGGCAGCGCTTTCCAGGGGCTGCTAGCGGAGACCGAAGCGTGGCGGAAGTTGGCGGTTGAAACCGGCGATGATGCTTGGGTGTTCCCTTCGGAAGCGGATGACGCCGCTTTCGAAGGAAATTGCTGGTGGCGGAACATGCGACCGGCACTCAAGACCGTCGGACTCCAATGGGCCAATTTTC